>JBFJVP010000075.1:0-9877 GCA_041624075.1 Thermoplasmatota archaeon
AGCGTGACGCGGCCTTCGGGCGCCAGCTCTTCGATGACGCGGGCTATTTCGCCGATGAGGCCTGTGTGAGGGGGAAGTTTGCGGGCCCGCAGCGCGACGGCGACGGCGCCCAAGGTGATGCCTCCACTGGTCACGGCGGCGGCTACGCCCACGATGAAGAAGGTTCGCAGGAAGGACGCGGGCAGCAGCGGCTCATCGAGCAAGAACACGGCGCCCAGCGCCAAGGCCACCACGCCAGCAACCGTCAGCACGCCATGAGTGGGCGTGAGGACTTCCGCGATGAAGAACAACGCGGCCACGGCCAACAGGAGAACGCCCGCGATGGAGGTGCTGAAGAGACCCAGACCAACGATGCCCAGCACCAGCATCAGGGCGCCAATGGTTTCAGGCACGTACGTTCCCGGATTGGCGAGGCCAAAAATCAGCGCGTACAATCCGACGAGAAACAGGATGAAGGAAATCTGGGGGTTACCAATGATGTCCACCAAACCGGCCAGGGCCCCCTTCTCGTACTCGACGATGCGGGCGTTCTGAGTATCCAGGACCCATGTGCCATCAGCCACGTTGGCGCGCTCGCCGTGGACGCCCCGCACGAATGCTGCAACGTCGCCGTAGAGGTACTCCACCATTCCAAGATCCAAGGCTTCCTGGGCCTCAAGGTTCAGGTTCTCCGTGATGAAGCGCTCGGCCACGTCGGGGTCTCGGTCGTGCCGCTCGGCGATGGCCCGCATTCGCTCCACGAGGAAGTTCTTCACCTTGTCATCGGCCGGCTGCGTCGAGCCGTCCGGCGACGACTGAATGGGTTGGGCAGAACCAATGGTGGTGCCCGGCACCATGCCTGCGGGGTGGCCCATGAGCAACATGAACGTGCCAGCCGACGCCGCAAAGCCTCCCCGGGGCCCGACGAAGGTCAACACGGGAACCGTGCTGCGCGCGATGGCGCGGTCGATGTCCAACGTGGCATCCACCAACCCTCCAGGCGTGTCCAGTTGAATCACCAAGGGCACGCCCCGCGCCTTGGCCTCGTCCAAGGCATCCTCGATGTGAATCAGGGTACCCCGAGTGACAACGCCCGTAACATTGACAAGGAGCACTTCGTGGCTGCCGCCTGCGACCTCAGCCACGGGGCCAGCAAAGAGGAGGATACCCAACAGCAGGATTGCCCTGTGCACGCTTGGCAAGCGGCCGGGCCCCTTATGAAGGGACCCAAACGAGGCAGAGGGCGGAGCCGGCCTTACAAATCCGCAAAGTTTGCGCGTCGGCGCTCCAAGAACGCATCCCGACCTTCCCGATGCTCGGGTGTCTGGAAAGCCATGGTTTGCACATGGGCTTCCCGTTCCAAGGCATCGGCGAGGCTGGCACGCAGGTTGGCGTGGAGGGCGCCTTTGGACAGGGCCGTGGTTGCAGCAGGGCCTCGGGCGAGTGCGTCGATGAGCCGCCCACGCGCCGCGGCCAAGTCCGGGCCAGGAACCGAGTCGAGGATCAAGCCCCATTGCGCCGCCTGAGCCGCCGTGAATGGCGCACCGGTCCAGATATGGTACTTGGCGCGCTGCAAACCCATGATGCGCGGCAGCAACCACGTTCCACCCGTATCCGGAATCAAGCCCACGTGTCGAAATGCCAAGGCGAAATTGGCCTCGTCCGCGGCCAGGGTCAAGTCGCATTGGAAGGCCAGGATCGCGCCTGCGCCGTGGGCGTCCCCGTGGACCACCGCAACCACCGGTTTCGGCAACGCGTGGATTTCTTGCACGAGCTTGTTGAGGCCACCGCGGAGCCGGTTGAGTGGGGCTCGCGGGTCGTGGGCGAAGTCACGCATCACCGTCACGTCGCCGCCGGAACTGAACGCGTCCCCTACGGCATCGAGCACAACGACTCGCACTGCGTCGTCTGCGGCCTGGGCGATGCCGGTCCGAAGGGCATCTAGCGTGCGCCAATCCAGGGCGTTCTTCTTCTCCGGTCGGTTCAGCGTGAGCCGCAGGACGCCGTGCTCATCCAGGTCAGTGAGCACGGCGGCGGGTTCGTTGGTGGATCCAAGGACAGACTCGGCGTCGGCCACGGCCATCCATGGCTCGCCGCGTTGATGGCGGTGCCGGTAGGCTCAGCCCGCCCGGCAGTCACGCCCACCGGCACCTTCATCAGGCACTCCATGGCTGCGTCTGTGAATGTTCCCCATGCGCTTGCCTGGCCTACTCGTACTCGTTCTCGTCGCGACTTCACTTGACGTTGCAGCCATCCCGCCCGAGGAACCCGATCCGCCGCTGCCGGCCAATTGCCAAATGACAACCGACTACCCGCCCAGCCACATGTGGTGCGACACTGGCGTCATCAGGGTCGACTGCTGGCACACCGATCGACTCCAGTACAGTTGCTACTGACCTGAGGCTCGGCCGTGTGCCCGCAAAGCGCCTTGCACGATGCGCCCCAGCACCACGTTGGTTTCCGGGACGCACCAGTAGGGAATGCGCTGCTTCAGTTGCTCCACGGCCGCCACAAAGAGGCCGTAGGCAGCCGGCTCCCTCATCCGCACGTACGGGACGTCCACGCCGAGGCGCGCCAAGCCCATGCAGGACAACTCGTCATAGATGGGGTAGGCGTGGTGAACGTGGTGCAGGATGTGGGTGGTGGCGCTGAGGGTGAGGCCAGGCACCGCGCGCAGGCGGCCCAAGGGCTCAGCCTGTGGGTACATCATCTTGTCTAGGATTTGGATGGCGATGTCAGCCGACTGGTTGGTCCATCGGGGCTGCGGCAGACCGTACGCGCGAGTGATGGCCTCCAGGTCTGCCCGGTCCAAAGGGTGCTCGATGGTGTACAGCAAACCCTGGTAGCTGCCCTGGGCCGCCGCCGTCGCCTGGTACAACTCGGGCACCTGCTCGAAGAAGTCGCGCAGCGCCGCCTCGTCGAACTTCATGCAGCCTTGGCGGCGATCCAATCCCGCTTGAAGCACTCCTCAAGGAAAGCTTGATCCTCCGGGGTGGGCAACGCCTGTGCCAAGTAATCCTGATACGAACCACCCCTCCAAGCATCGCCCTCAACCGTGAATTCCGCCTCCGCGAACTCCCCGATGGCCCGATTGAAACGGAGATCGGGGACGGTCAACTTGGGCTGCCCATCGGGAACGTGGTTGTTGAGCAAGTTCACCTCGCGCACGATCTCGTCCCGGTACTGGGCCCGCGCCCGCTCATTGAGGTGCTTCTTGTCCACGGCCTCACCGGCTGCGGCCGCCTCTGCCTCGTCATAGCGCCCCTTCAAGCCCCACACGTACGCCCATTCTGCGGAGCCCGACTCGTCCTTGCCAAACAAATCAAACGCCGTGGGAATCCATTTGTTAAAATAACGTTGAACCAGATCCGTGGGCACCACGCCACCCTTCACGATCCGGCGCAACCCATTGGCACCCGTGCCCAAGTGGAACGACTCCTCCTTCAACATGGGCCCCATGGACGCTGCCAGCGGCTTGAACGCCGACGTGGAGAGCATCTTGAGTTGGTACTTGCCATCCCGGTCCACGAATTGAGTAAACGTGAAGAAATCCAGCCAATGATCACACGGCTCATTGAACGACCCGAGCAACCGCGTGCTTTGCTGCGCGTTGCGCTCCAATAGCTTCTGCGCCTCGCGCGCGCCGGCGTGACCAAAATGCTCCATCAGGACATGGCACATCTGCCAGCCATGCCGCTGCTCCTCCGCCATGATGCGCAGCGCCGATTTTCGATCGTACTCCGTTGGCGCCGTCGCCAACAGGTGCCGCTGCTGCTCCACGCTGGCAAACTCCGTGTCCCCCTGCACCGCGATCAAGTGCAACAAGGCATCCCGGATGTTCTGGTGCGGGATCTGAAGAGGCCGCTCCCACTTGGGCCGCCCGGCATAATCGCCGTACTCAATCTCGGGCGCCACGTTTTCAAAATCGTATTTCGCCTCGAACGTGTAATCACCCAACCACGCCGCATCAAAGCCGACGCGTTGCTGCCACTCCTGGAAGCGCTCAACCCAGTCGTCAAACGTCGTTGGGAGACTCATTGCGCAGGCGGAGGCACCGGGGCTTGATAGCGGCAGCGCTATCGGATGAGGAGCCAGCGCGGAAACTGTGGCCACCAAGGCAGTAACCGCGCTGCGCCCGCGTCCCGCTGCCGCAGTGAACCCATGCCCTAGGGCACACCACAGCCCGCCAGTTGGGGCGCGACACGCCCCAAGACCGCAGCACCAACGAGGCCACTTTGGCGGCCCTCGATTCCTGACTTTGCGCCAGCGCCAGGCAGCCCGTCGGCTACAACCACTTCAAGGCACGGGCTCCCGGGGGAATCACTGCGCAATTCAACGACCCAAAGGCCCCCAACCGGGCCGTCGAATCTGAGTGGGGGTCTCGCCTCGAGCATGCGGACGGCATGGTTGAGGTAGCGTCCGGGTCGGTCGCACTAACTACCCCGGCTTGGCTTGATGAAGGGTCACAAAGCAGTCTTCCTTGAGCCTACACCATACCAAACTTTGAAACGACCCCGCAGTGGTTCTTCGCTCGTGGGGCGCCAGCTCCCAAATCCCCTGCGCGTGCTCAAGCCCCGCGTCCTCAGCACCGTTCATCGTGCTGCCTCGCTGGTCGGCCGGTTCGGGCTCGTCCTTCTGCTTGGCGTGGGGATCCTGTTGCTGCCGACGCCGCCCGGCTTGTCCGAGCAGGGGCACCGAGCCCTGGCCGCCTTCGTTTTCACGGCAAGCCTGCTTGCTCTGCAACCTGCCCCGCTTCCCATCGCGGCTCTGATGATCCCCGTGGCATTGGTTGCCTTTCGCGTCGCGGACGGCACGCAAGCATTTGAGACGTTTTCGCGGCCAGTTGTCTTTCTCGTTCTCGGAAGTCTGTTCATCGCGGAGGCCCTTCGCAAGCACGGGGTGACGCGACGCTTGGCTCTGCACGCCATCATCCTCTCAGGAGGAAGCCACCGATCTCTCCTCTTTGCCGTCATGTTGGTGACTGCGATGCTTTCCATGTGGATCGAGAACACGGCAACGGCGGCCATGATGATCCCTGTGGCGATGACGGTCTCGAGCCAACTCAAGGAGTCCCGGCACGCGCAGGAAATGTTGATCTTGCTCGTCTTGGGGATTGCCTACGCCGCGAGCGTCGGCGGCATGGTCACGGTGACCGGTTCGGCGGCAAATGCTGTAGCCGCAAGCCACCTGGCGCAGGCTCGATCGTTTACGTTTCTGGATTGGATGCGATTTGGCGGCCCGGCTTTCTTGGTGGTCTTTCCCCTTAGTTGGTATTCTTTGACTAGGCTGCGACGCGTCGACATTCCATCCATCGATATCGAACCCATCCGAATCCAGTTGAAGGAACTGGGCCCCATCGGGCGCATGGAGAAAGAGGTCCTCATGGTCCTTGGAGCAACGATTCTGCTATGGGCCGGCGGGGCCTACATCGAGCCGTTGTTTGGCTTGCCGCCGTCTCTGCTGAGCGCCGCGATGGTCGGCATCTTGGCCGTGGCCTACATGGCTCTTCGGCACATCATCATGTGGGATGACCTCAAAGACGTCAGTTGGGGCATCTTCTTCATCATCGGAGCCGGCCTTGCCCTTGGAGAGGCCGTGGTTCGGGCCGGGGTGCCCGAGTGGATTGCCATGTTCATGGGGCCGTGGGTCGGTGGCGCCCCGTTGATCATGGTGCTTCTGGTGCTCGTTTTTGCTTCAGCGATTCTGACCAATGTCCTGAACAACACCACGATTGCTGCAGTCTTCGTGCCCATCCTCATGCGCGTCGCGGACGACGTGCAGGGCGCGGATGCCTTACTGCTGGTGATGCCAGTAACCTTGGCCACAACCTTTGGTTACTCGTTGCCGTCGGCATCGGGCCGCATGGCCCTCATTGCAGCCACGGGGATCGTGGGACCGGGCGTGATGTTCCGATACGGGGTTGCTGTGATGGCGGTCAGTTCCTTGGCTGTCGCCCTTCTGTTTTATGGGTTGTCGCTGGTGGGGTGGATATGACTGGACGACCGCGCATCCTGGTGATCGGTGCGGGCCAGACGGGCATCCGCATCCTGTTGCAGCTTCGCAAGTCCGAGGTTTTTGAGGTCATTACCGCGGATCCGCGCCCCGAGCCTGCGGCCGTGCGTGAGGGAATCTTGGAGCAAGTGGACATCGTCGAGCCCATTACCCCCATGACGTTGGAGCATGTTCTTAGAGAATCGCGCCCCGACTTGGTCATCCTCGCCATGCCGCCCGAGGACATGGGCCTTGGTTCTACGGCCGGCATGGACGTGCTGGCTGAGGGCATCCTCGCCGAAATCGCGGCGCTTTCGGGTGTACCCGTCCTTGACGTTAAGCGCACCATGACCTAGGAGTACCCATGCGATGCAAAACGGTCCCATGGCGTCTGGCGCACACTGGCTGGACAAAGGGCATTTAAGGCAGGGCACCAGGCGGCTGGGCCGTCCAACGGCCGGACAACCCGGCATAGGGTTTGGTTGCGCAAGGCACGCTGCAGTGGGCAACCTTCGTTGGCGCGTTGCTCGTGCCGGGCCGGTTCCATTGAGGCAGGACCTGATGAGCGCAGGGTTCGATCACTCGGGCCTGTGCCGTGTCGCCGCTTGGCTGCGTGAATGGAGCCGAACCGGTTGCCTCAGCCGGGCGCTACCGGTCACAACCCCAGAACGGTGTCTGCGCTGATGCAGGCAAAGCACCAGTAAAGCCCGGGCGCGCGGGCGATGAACACCTGAGCTCGCCGACGGGAGTTCCTTGCATCAGACGTGCTCGGCGGGCACAGGGGAAGCCGATGATGATTGAGAACGGTTAAGCCGATTCTCGCCACGTCTTTGTCGTGAGTTCGGTGAAGGAAACGATGCGGGCGGTCGTCCTGGATGCACCTGGCCCCCCGGAGGCGCTGCGCATCCAGGAGCGACCCATTCCGGAGCCTCGCCCTGGATGGGTTTTGCTGCGCGTTGAGGCGTTCGGCCTGAACCGCTCCGAGTTGCACACGCGCCTTGGATTGGCTGGTCCCGATGTGCAATTCCCGAGGGTGCTGGGCATCGAGGCGACGGGAGTCATCGAAGCGGCGCCAGGCACGGACCTACCGGTGGGGTCCAAGGCGGTCGCCATGATGGGCGGCATGGGGAGGTCCATCGACGGCGGGTACGCGGAGTACACGTTGGTGCCTGCGTCCTCTGTGATCCCGGTGGAGACCGATTTGGATTGGGCGCGGCTGGGCGCGTTGCCTGAGGTTCTGCAGACCGCGTACGGTTCCCTCCACACCGGCGTTGGGGCGCGCAAGGGCGACACGGTGTTGATTCGCGGCGGAACGTCGTCGGTGGGCTTGTTGGCAACCATTCTGTCTAAGCGAATGGGCGTGCAAGTTGTGGCGACGACGCGTAACCGGGATCGGGCTGCGGACATGAAATCGGCGGGCGTGGACCACGTGGTGGTCGATGATGGTGCCATCGCGGCCAAGGTCCAGGACATCGTGCCCGGCGGCGTGGACGGGGCGATCGAACTGGTGGGGGCGCCGACACTCAGGGACACGCTGCGCTGCACGCGGCCTGGCGGGACGGTGTGCTTTACGGGCATGTTGTCCAACAAGTGGATCATTGAGGACTTCTACCCGATCGAGTTCATTCCGACCGGCGTCCGGCTGACTGCGTACGGGGGTGGCGCCGCTGATCTGCCATCGCAGGTTTTGGCCGATGTTGCCAACGCCGTCCACGACGGGCAGATTTCCCTGCCCATAGTCCAGTACAACTTGGAGCAGATCGTGCAGGCCCATGACGATATGGAGCACAACCGGGTCTTCGGGAAGCAGGTCGTGGTTACCAGGTGAGGCACTGCGGAGGCCGGTGGCTGGGTGTAGGCCCTTAGGCGGGGCTACGCCGCCTCGGACGCCCGCCGTAGTGGTTGGGGCCGGACCGGTGCCGTGTCTTCAAGCCGCTTCTGCTGGGAGCCCTCTTCCAGCGCATCGACCACCATGCGGTGTACGTCGGGGCGCCACAGGAGGCTCCAGTGGTTAGCCCAGGGGGCCTTGATGTTGTGGGCGCCGGGCAGCAGGGCGTTGTGGTGGGGGAGCACGATGCCGTCGAAGGGGCTCCAGATGTTGGTGAGGCGTGTGCGTTTGGGGATGGCGCCGGGGCCGTTGATTTCGTGCAGGAAGTTGCTTCCAGGCCTGGTCTGGCGCGCGATGGATAGCACGGGGAGGGTGAGCACATAGGCGAAGTAGGTGCCCAGGTGGGGCGTGCCTAGGGTGACGAGGTGTTCGATGTGGCGCTCTCCTTGCAGGTATTTCAGGTAGTAGCGGGCCACCAGACCGCCTGCGGAGTGGCACACCAAGTCGACTTTTTCCACGTCGTCCCCCAGCAGGCAGCTCTCGACCTTGTCAGCCAAGTTGCGGGCGGCCAGGCGCATGTCGCCGAGCATGCCGTAGGGCAGGTAGACCTCGTGGACGCGGAATCCGTCGCGGATGAGGCGTCGGCGGAAGATGTTCCAGTAGATATGGCGCTGGCCGAGGATGCCGTGTACCAGAATGACGGGGTTGCAGCGTTCGCCGGGGCGGTCTTCCATACTCTTGGTTGGAGGGCTTCTTGTCCCTTAAGGTAGCGGTCGCCCCCATGGCCATGTGCGGGGGCGTACGTGTTACACTGGCCCAATTGTCCATTTGAGGCCTGGGTGCTGCTGTGGCGCGGGGCATTGCGGGATTTGCGTGCGGGCCCACTTTGGCGCCGCTGCGTTTGCAGGCAGGCCGGGCTCCCTTCCGGACGCGTGGCCGTGCCGCACCGTCGCAGGGGGCAGGAGGCTGCACGCCAACCGGACAAATTCAGTCAACAATGCTTATGGTTGGCGTATGGTGTGCACGGCCGTTGATTCATCAGGCCGTGCCCGATGCTCCCCCACCGCACGTTGCCCACGCCCGCCTGGCGGCCACCTGCGGAACCAGTTTCATTCTGGAAAGCCGTGAAGGCCCGGAGCGCCTGGCGCGTTACTCGTTCGTCGGCTGGGACCCGGTGGCCCAGGTGCGATGCGACGAAGACGGCCTGCATGTCACCGGCGCACTGCCGGCTCCGAGCCTCGACCAAGGCCCATCCACCTACCTGCGGCGGGTGCTGGCATTCTACAAGGTCGACGACCGCCAGAGCCCCTTCGTGGGCGGGCTGGTCGGAACCATCGGCTACGACTTCATCCGCCAGGTGGAGCCTACCCTGGACGACGCCTCGCCCGAGTCCTGGCCCCGCTTCGCCTTCGGCCTCTACCTGGACGCCCTCGTCTACGACCACCACGAAGGCACGTGCCACTACGTCAGCCGCGGCGAAGACCGCAGCGCCGCCCTGCTGGAAGCCTTGGCCCACGATGCGCCGCCAGCCCCCTTGAGTGTGGGCGCCGTGGTGGCCGACACGGACCAGGAAACGTTCCAGCAGCAGGTGCGCGACGCACAAGAGCAGATCCGCGCCGGCGAGTGCTTCCAGATCGTCCTCAGCCGACGCTACAGGGCCCGCTTCGGTGGCGACCTCGGCCGCTGCTACGATTGGCTGCGCGACAACGCCGCCGTCCCGTACCTGTACCACCTCCGCTTCGCGCCAGCCGCTGGCTCCCCCGACCTGACACTCTTGGGCGCCAGCCCCGAAACCCTGGTGCGCGTGCGCGCCGGCGTTGCAGAGACATTCCCCATCGCAGGCACAAGGCCCGTGACGGGGGACGACGCCACCGACGACGCCAGCGCCCAGGACCTCCTACAGGACCGCAAGGAAACCGCCGAGCATGCCATGCTGGTGGACCTGGCTCGTAACGACCTCGGCCGCGTCTGCGCTCCTGGCACCGTGCGCGTTGAGAGCCTGATGGAGATCCAGCGCTTTCGTCACGTGCAGCACATCGTCAGCCACGTCACGGGAGACCTCGCCGACGGCAGCGATGC
>JBFJVP010000076.1:0-9859 GCA_041624075.1 Thermoplasmatota archaeon
ACTTGGGTGTCGGCGCGAATGCCGTGACTGAGAAACAGTGCCGTAGATACCGCACGGCAGACCACATCGGCGCGGCCCGAGGCTCCGGCCAGGTCGTTGAGGTCCCAGTCGCCGCTGGGTGGTGCGGTGTGGCTGACGATCAGGAACCTTCGCATCGCGCCTGCCAGGTGTGGCCCCCTGTTCAACCCCCCGCCAAGGACTTGCAGGGGTCGGTGGGCGCGCGGGGTCCGATCCAGCCACGCCATATGCAAGCAGCGTGATGCACGCTTGTGAAGCCCGAACTCTCCCTGCTCGTTGACGGAGACCAGATTCCGCCGGCGGCCGTGGCGATGCACCTCAAGCGGCTTGAGAGCGACTGGCGCGTGACCAGCCGGGTCTGCGTTCGCAATTGGCGTTCAACCAAGGATGTGTCAGCGTGGAAGGTGGCTGCCAGTGAGATGGCCCTGCAATGCCTGCAACGGGATCCCGTGGCAACCGGAAAGAACGCCGCGGATGTTGAATTGGCTGTCATCGCCATGGATCAGTTCCACGGGTTGGGCTATCGGGCGTTCTGCATCATCAGTGGCGATACGGACTTCACGCCGCTGGTCGACCGGTTGCGCCGGGCCGCATGCCATGTGGACTGGGTCAAGGACGCGGGCCGGGGCAAGGCGCGCCCGGCGGCCAAAGCCCCCTCCGCCCCTGCCAAAGCTGGTGCGCCGGCCAAGACTGCAGCCGTTGCCAAGGCGCCGAGCCAGGCGCCGAGCCAGGCGCCCGCAACGGCGCCTGCCAAGGCGCGCGGGCGTGCCAAGTCTCCCAAGGCGGAGGCGGTGCCACCGCAACTGCCAGAGGCAGATGCAGCCAAGGAAGTGCGACGGGCCATCACGGCACTTCGCGAAACGGGCAAGCATGACAAGGGCGCCGTCACCGTCCAACGGGTAGGGCAGTGGTTGAAGGAGAACAACGTGGATGGCAAGCGCATCGGCAGCCGATCCAACCCCTTGTGGAAGAACCTGCGCCGGTTGCCTGGAATCAAGGTGGAGGAGCGAGAGGATGGTCGCTACTGGGTGACCATTGGGTGAAGGCGCCATCAAGTGGCGTGGCGACGCATCGAACTACGCGGACCCTGATGGCAAGCGGATGCCCGCCAGCGCGTCGGCGATAACTTGCTGAAGTCGCTGCACGTTGTTTTCGACGATGTCGAGGCGCCTGGCCGGGGGTCCCTGAATTTCTTGGCGCAGCAGCGCGAGCTGTAGGATGATTGGCGTGAGGGGGGTATTGAGGGCGTGGCTTGCCTGGTTGATCACGTCTTGGGGGCTGGTTTGCTCCGAGAGTTGGGTTCGAAGGGCCACGGCAAGGCGGCGAATGCGTAGCAGTTGCTCGGCCAGGTGGGTGAGCAGCGCCAAGGCGTTGGCTTGGTGCGGTTCCAGGCGACGCGGCCTGCGGTCGATTGCGCAAACCGAGCCGAGCCGTTCGCCTCCGGGTGCACGCATGGGGGCGCCCGCGTAGAAGCGGATGTTGGGTTCGCCGAGGACCAAGGGGTTGTCGCGGAAGCGGCCGTCGGCCAGCGCGTCTTCAACGATGAGGGTCTCGTCGCTGAGGATGGTGTGGGCACAAAACGCGGCGTCACGCTCGGTTTCCGCGACGCCCAGGCCAACGTTGGCTTTGAACCATTGTCGCTGGGAGTCCACGAGCGTTACGAGGGCGATGGGGGTGTCGCAGACAATGGCGGCCAGCTGGGCGATGGCGTCCCAGCTCTCTTCGTTAGCCGTGTCCAGGATTTCCAGTTCTTGCAGGGCCTGCATCCGCTGGGCTTCGTCGGCCGGCTTGGGCGCTGCTGACACGTCGCTTGTTGAGCATGTTTGGATTAGGTTTTGTTGCCGGGGGAGAAAGCCCCTTGGCGGTTGCACAGTCAGCGTGCTGTGCGCCGGGGTTTGGGGCCGAGCCAGCGCGATGAGGTTGTGCCGGGTCCCGGCGGCCGGTCCATCAGGGTTCTTCTGAGTGCGCATTGATGCGTGCGCGACGGTGGTGCAGGACGTCCTGGTGCCACGCCTCGACGGCAGGGTCGGCAAATCGCGGCCGGACGGTGAAGGTCCGCACGGCGGCTTGGGTCATGCGGGCGGGTGCCGTAAACGAGGGGCTTGCAGGGCCTCGAGCTGTCGTGACATGGGTGGGCTCGGTCGGCGCGGTGTGCCCAGTGGGCATGGTAGGCATGGTGGGGGTCCTTGGTCGGGTGGTTGGCGCCTGGCGTCCGTCGGGAAGGAAGCTGGCGAGAACCGGCAGCAGACTCAAGCTCACAATGAACGCGCAAGTGACCACGATTGCGGCAACGATTCCGAAGTGCCGCAGGGGCAGCAGGCTGCTGAAGCCCAGGACGCTGAAGGCAAACACGGTGGTAATGCTGGCTGCCAGCACGGGGCGTCCGACGCTTCGCATGGCGGCCTCGGCGGCTTGGCGGCTGGAGCTCCCGCGATGACGCTCCTCCTGGAAGTGGGCCATGATGTGTAAGCTGTAGTCGACGCCGACGCCGAGGATCATGGCGGTCATCACGCCCGTGATGGGGTTGATGGGGATATCGATGAGGCTCTGGAGGCCCAGTTGCCAGACGACGGTGACCACGAGGGGCGTGAAGGCGAGTGCTGCAGTGACCGGGTTGCGAAACACTGCGGCCAGCAGGACGATCACGAGAACCAGGGCGATCATGGTGCTACGAAAGAGGGCTGGAAGGAACACTGCGCGGCTTTCCTTTTCCATGACGTCGGGGCCGGTGATGGCGGCGTTGAGGCCGCTGTTTGCTGCGATTTCTTCGAATCGGTCGATGGCGCTTTCCAGATCGGCCCGGCGGTAGCCGACGGTGACCAGGGCGTGGCCGGGCGTTGCCACATCTTCGGTTGCCGGTCCGACCAGGGGGCCGTTGGGTGTACCTGCGCGTTGTAGTCGGTGGCTGGGGCCGTCGACGAAGCCGCTCAGGGGGTCGGCGTCCAATGCGTTTTCGAAGTCGCGCAGTTGGGCAAGGGTGGCTCCCGTGACCAGGAATGTTGCGAGGTTTTGGCCGCCGAACCGGTCTTGGACGGCGTTGAAGTTGGCAACTGCGGGTGCATCCGGGTCGGGTTCAAAGTCGAGGGATTCTTCGACGCTGACGAAGGCGGCAGCGGTACCCAGGCCAGCCGTGGCCAGGAGCACCAGCATCAGCACTGCTCCACGGTTGTTCATGACCAGCTTGGTGATGTGGCCCATGGCGTTTTCCAGGGGGAGTCGGGTGGTGCGGTGTTTGCGGCGGCGCAGCCGGTAGAGTGCCGGCAGAAGCACGAAGCCCAGGATGAACGAGTACAATGCGCCGCTGCCGATGAGCAGGCCCCAGGTGCGGATCTGGGGGATGTTGCTGGCCAGGAATGACCCAAACCCGATCAGGGTGGTGAGCGCGGTGTAGAAGACGGGGTGGCCGACGCGCTGGCCTGCAATGGTGAATCGCCTCGGGACGCTGTCGTGGTTGGCTTGTTCCCGGTACGCGTACATGATGTGGAGCATGTAGTCGATGCCGAGGCCCAGCAGCAGGGGCATCACGATGAAGCTGGGCGGTGCGAGGGCCATGCCGGCCCAGGCAACGGTGCCGTAGGCCATGACGATGCTGATCAGGACAGTGATGACGGGGACGGCGACGTCTTGGGCGCGCCGGAAGAGGACTCCAAGCAGCACCAGGACGGCTGCCAGGCTGAGGGGCATGAGGAGGCCCACGTCGCCGCCGGCGTCAGATGACTGCATCTGTTCGATGTAGATGGCGCCGGCTGTGCGGATGTCGGCTTCGGCGCTGGAGGCGGCGACAACGGCGTCCAGTTCGGCGGTGGTCGCCGGGATGTCGTTGACGGGCTCAAGAACGACGCGCACCAGGAGGGCGTCGGAGGCGATGAAGGACTTGCCAGCGTCGCTGCTTTGGAGCTGCTTGGCCGTCGCCTTGAGTTGTTGGTCGGTGGCTTTGTCAAGGTCGCCGATGCGTGCTTCGAGCACGGTGGGGAGGCCTCTTGCGTCGATGACGCCGTCGACGGTTTGCAGGCGATCCATGTCATGAGCCACGGCGCGCAGGAGGTCCGGGTCGGTTGGGTCGGGCGCGATGTAGAGTACGAAGGTGCCTTCGGTTTGGCCCCAGATGGCTTCGATGTCTTGCTGGACTTGGAGGGCGGGCAGGTCGTCGGGGACGAACAGTTCGTTGATGCGGCCTTCTTCGGCCTGGCTCATGCCGGCGCCCAGTCCTGCGGCGACTGCCAGCGTGGCCAGGATGGCGACCAAGGGGTGGTTGGCGGACCAGCCGGCGACGGCGGCGAAGGGGTTGCCCATGGAACCCCCCAGAATGGTTCGCTACTAAACCGTTTAGGCCAAAACCATTTGACTGGGGGACAACCATCCCTGCCCGTGGAGGAAGAACTGGTCCACACCATCCTCACCCGCCTGCGCGCCTTCAGCCAAACCATGCACGAACGCGCTCGCGCCGCAGCGCCACCTGGCCTCGGCATGCAGCACGTCCTCGTCATGAAAGCCCTCGTCACCGCGGGGCCCGCCGTCCAAAGCGAACTCGCCCAGCGCGTCGGCCTCAGCAAAGGCGCCATCAGCCAAGCCGTCACAACCCTCACCGAACACGGACTCGTCGAACGCCGCACCGACTCCCGCGACGCACGCCGCCAATGGGTCCACCTCACCGACCTTGGCCAACAAATGAAAGAGGGCCTCGAACACCGGATCACCGAACTCTTCTCCGACCTCTTCCAAGACTGGAGCGACCAAGACGGCCGCCGCCTCGCAGACCTCCTCGAAGCACTCGTCGCCAGGGCAAACGCAAGCGACCTCACGCCAAAGCACGACTGAACCCCCACCTCGGCGTGCACCCCAAGGCCGCCCCTCGCCAAACCGGCCTTGGCAACGAGAATCCAACTCGAAGCTCCAAACAGCCAAAACCGACCGAAGAAATCAAACGCTTTCCGGTTCCGAAAATGGCGTCCTCCGCAGAGGCTGCTCATGGGTTGGTCTTCTTTTATCGAACCCCGCCGAAGCCCTTAAGGCGGCCCGCCAGTCGCTTCGGCCATGTCCTCTTCCATCGCCCAGCAGTTTGCAGCCGTGGCACTCATGGTGCTTCTGGCAGGATGCACCTGGAACCCCGAGAGCGGCGAACTTGGCGAAGACCACACGATCCTCGTGCGCCCAATGCAACCGACGGGAAGCTTCTATGGCGAAGGCCTCCAAATTCAAATCTCAGGCCACATCAACGCGGAGCCAAGCCAACGGGTTGAATTCGGCATCCACTCGTTCACCGCCACCGTCATCGAAGGCACCGGCCCATGGCCGGCCAAACCTGCCGACTCGCAATTCCCTAATCGATTCACGCTCCCCACCAGCAATGCCATACTAGCAGGTCCGGCAGGTACCCACATAGCCTGGGTCTGGTACGGTGTGTATGGGTCGCATCCCGAAATTCCAATTCGATCCGGATGGCACGTCTTCCACATTTCGGGCGACGCCACAGACGCATTACTCGTGCAAGGCGAACCTGCCGACTCCAACCACCAAGGAGCCACAGACGACCGCCCAGGCCCTGCCGCCATCGATGCACATGCCCGCGACTCATTTCGCCACTACGAGGCGACCGTAACCAATACAGGACCTCGAGCAACCCACGCATGGGTGTTTGGCAGCTTCATCGACTTCCGTAGTGACAACTGGGAACGCCGGCCACTCGAACCAGCCGGCGAGCGCAGGATCACCCTGGCACCCAACCAGACAATCACACAAACCTTCGACCGCCCCGCATGGGCCTCCAGCTCCAATTTTGCACACGACACCATCATTGTGCGGTATCATCCCATGATGCGGCAGTTGGATGACCGCGCCGAATTCGCGCTAAGTCGGCCCAGCGCAGATGCACCGATTCAACAACTGCAATAACTCGAGGAAACCAAAATGAAAAACAACGAAATCTGGCGCCTAGCGGTAGCTCTCGTGCTAGCGCTCGCACTCATCCCACAAGTCCCGTCCGTCCTGACCGAAGAGCCCTTGCAGGTCAATGATGACTCCCAGGAGCTGCACATTTCCCACACGGCGATCGGCGCCGAACCGGGCGATTTGGCACTGGAAATCTTGACGCCATTTCCTGTCGTCTTGCCTGCGGGTGAAGATCTTCAGGTGAGCCTGCGGGCCGGCGCAGGTGAGGGCTCGCTCAACTACGCCATCCTGGGCACATCCGATGCGACCGTTACAAAATACGACGAAGGCTCGCTTGCCCGAGAATTGATTACCACGATCACCATCGACGATGCCGTTCTTTCTGAAAAGGAATTCGCGCTTCGAACGGACCAGATCGTAAACGGAAGTGCACAATTCGAAGCCATCGAGCGTTTCTTCACGAGCATTGCCGCTGATGGAACCGTCACCATCTTGGATGAACCCGGACTTGACTACGCCGGTCGCGGAACAACCATCGGGGGCGATGATGAGGCTCCCATGCTGCCTCATGAAATAGTTCAATTGCAGCCCGTTTCACACGGCAAGACGTTTGAAACGTGCTACCGCTTCAACAAGAACGCTGACGGCGGCAGCATCAGCTACGTGGATGGGCGTTTTGGCAAGATTACCATCATCGAAGTTCAGGGGAGCACGGAATACACTCACCTTTCCAACAGCGACCTGGGCGGCGACGGTTGCATTTCACACTACTTCATCCCGCAAGACTGGAATGGAGACAACTCGATCCAGATTCGCTGGGTCATCGAATACGATTCCCCGAAGTTGGAGGCCACCTATGGCGGATCCACCGGCACCCCTGGAAAGGTCTACTGGGGGCCCATCACCACCTCCTATGGTGGTACCTACGCGACCACCTCGGTCATTCCCAGCGGAGCCGCAGCTTCTCTGGCAAGGGGATTCAATTACGCCCAGAACGCGTACGAATACGTAACCAGCTATGCGGGTACGCCGAGCAGTTGGCTCAACGACGTGGAAGTTCACACGGAGGCGTCTTCCAACTACTGCCTGGGTGGGCCGGCTTGCTACCATGATGTTGGCGACCAAATCTACCTGCCCGATGGCGCAGAACTGGATCCCTACACGGTGGCTCATGAGTACGGGCACGCTGTCCAGGACGCGATGTACTACCCGGTTCTGGAAGCCGACTATCACTACCGGTGCTCGGATTCCAGCTATTCGTTGGCTTGGCAGGAGGGCCACGCCAACTTCATCGGCGATCGGACCATCGATCTCATCAGTTCCACGTACAACCCGGGCAGTAGTCAGGCCAAGGGCGAAAACGTGTGCAGTGGGTCAACGAGCCAGCAGACCGAGGGCGTCGTCGAGCGGATTCTGTACGACATCGTCGATGGCGTCAACGAGGGCTGGGACACGGTTGACAAGCCCGAGTCCTACATCATGGATGTCCTGGAGGCGTGCTACGGCGGCTGGACGACCGGCGCAAACCACGATTCCATTCGTGACTTCTACTCTGGCAGCCGCGGCAGCAACTGCGACTACCTGGGTGAGGGCAAGGACAAGTGCAGCTTCCTGCAATCGGCATACAACAACGGCGTCGATTTCCGCTCAGGGACGCCTTGGGCGACGGTGACTTCGCAAAGCAGCTTCTCCTGGGTGGGCAGTACGGTGCTGGTGACTGCTAACGCGGGCCAGGCGGAATGTCCGATCGATGTCAAGTTTGCCTTGGATGACAGCTACACGTGCAGCAGTCCGTTCACGACGTGGACCGATTACACCCCGTCCTGGGCTGTTAGTCTGGCCACGACTGGGGTATCCAGTGGAACGTACATCTACAGTTGTGCCAAGCCCGTGACGATGGTGACGGAGGGCAGCTACGACAGGTCTTCGAGCTACGTGCGCGTTGATCACACGGCGCCCACCGCCAGTGTGTCCAGTCCGTCGCGGCTGTCCGGCCCCGGCTACTTCACGGTTAGCTATTCGGGCAGCGACTCCCACAGCGGCGTTTCGTGCGTGCGGGTGGAGGTTCGCACGACGGGTTCCTGGTCGCCGGTGTACACCTGTGCTGGCTCCAGTGGTTCGTTCTCGTACTATGGCAGCAGCGGAACGACCTATCAGTTCCGGGCTCGTGCGACGGATGCTGTTGGCAACACTGGCAGTTATTCTTCGATCAGTTCGACGTACGTGAATCGGCCGCCCATTGCGAACGCCGGCAGCGACCAGACGGTGCTGTATGCCGTCAACCTGGCTCAGGGCGTCACCGTGGATGCTGGCAACAGTTACGACCCGGACGGCTGGATCAATCATTATTGTTTCAACTGGGGCGACGGGTCGGCCACTCAGTGTGGCAGCGCGTCCAGTCGCACGCACACGTACGACGAGCCCACGGGCGTCGGCGGCACCTCGTACTACACGGTGACGGTTACTGTGCGGGACAACGATTACCGCTCCGCCTCGGATACGGCCCGCATCTACGTGCCAATCGCCTAGTGGGCGAGCGTCACATGCACTAGGGAGCCGCCGCCGAGCGCATTCTACCTTCTTCTTCACAGCTTGCCTGGCGCCCGGGCTAATTAGACAATTATCCTGCGCCGTTTGGCGCAAAAACGATGAGTGATGGGAGAGGGAAGGAGGGGCTTGGCAGCTGCCTTGCTAGGGTTTCAGACTGCGCGGACGTTGGCGGCGCGCGGGCCCCGGTCCGAGGACTGCAACTCGAATTCCACCGTTTGTCCCTCGCGGGGGTCGCCCTCGAAGGAATCTCGGTGGAAGAAAACATCCTGATCGCTGGAGTCCGTCTTGATGAAACCGAATCCCTTGTCGCTAACGTAGCGGGTAATGGTGCCTTGCGCCATGCGTTGGCGAAGAGCTGCCCTAGTTAAGTGAAGGGCCTTCCGGGCGGTCGCTCAAAAAACGCCCTCCAGAGCTCTCAATGTATGGCGGCAAAGTAGGCGGCGGCCGCAGGTATTGGATCCTGAAGCCCCTTGCGCACGGATGCAGGTGGCGCCCCTCGCTGGCTACGCCCTGGCAGCTCAACCGCCTCTGTCGGCCCACTTTCGGCACATCGTGGCCCGAGCCCATCGAGTCAGCCTTCAGCGGATTCGCCAGGCTGGCCGCATGATTGCAAATCAACACACAGCCCGTTTCCTGTTCGCTGCGATGACTGCCTTGATGGTCGCGGCTCCCGCTGCCGCCCACCACGAACGCATCGACGCCCGGGTCGATGTCGGCCGTCCGATTGACGTGGCCGGGATTCCCTGCGCACCTGAGGCTGACCTCTTCGAGCCCTTTGGGCCCGTTTCAGCGCCACTTGCCCCCTGGGAAGCCGCACATGCTGGGTCTGGTATGGCCCCGGTCCCGTGGACGCCCCGGAAGTCCGCCATGGCTGCTAACGGCGACCACGTACCTGGGTCCTGAACCTGCGTGCACGGATGGGTGACTGGGGGTGCGTACGCTTCGGCCTCGCGTGAAGCCGGATCGTCTCAGCGCTCGCCGCTCTCAGCTTTACGGAGTGCCGCCCCCATAGAATGGCTTACGCGGCCCCGACCACTGCTTGACCATGGCTCAATCCCAGCCCATCATGCGTCGGCACAAACCCACTGCCATGGCCCTCACGGCTGTCCTGGTCCTCGGTGCCTTGGCGCTGGGAGCAGCCGCCTACAGTGACGATCGACGGCTGGTGCGCGTCGAGCACGATGATCAATCCATCGAGATCGAGTTGAAGCGGCAGCAGAACGGCACCGAAGACAAGGTGGTGGTTTCGTTTGACATCGAGGATGCCGAGTTCGAAACCAAGTACGAAATCGAAGGCCGGGCCGGCGAGCAGGAAATCAAGCTCGAAGCCACCTTTCTAGCCCTGGCGGAGTACCGGGATGGCAACGGCAACGGCCGCTACGACCCCGGCGAATCGCTCATC
>JBFJVP010000077.1:0-9697 GCA_041624075.1 Thermoplasmatota archaeon
GCACCCCTGGATGCCGGTGTGGCCATCCATGTGGGAAAATCTGGCAAGCGAATCGCGGGTGCCGCCATCCTCAGCGTCATCGTACTCCTCGGTGCCAGCATCGGTGCCGCGGCCGGCCCCGGAGGCACCCAGCTAACCGATCCCGATTGCTTCACGGACAACCTTGACCCCTTGAATCCGCCCGCGCCCGGGGACTTGGATGGAGTGGTCATTGACATCGCCATGTGCCTCGCGGCTGCCGGCGCCCACGACGCCGGGTTGGCCTTTGTGGCGGTTGGCACGGCCATCGTGATGGCCGGGTACGCAGACGACGTGGCATTCACCACCGTTATCGGTGCGCTAATCCTGGTGTACAATACGTTCGTGCCTATCTACACAGCCGTGGATGACTACGCGCACCTCGCCGTTGATACGGCAGTTTGGGGCGCCTTTTGGGCGTACAACACCGTGAGAATCATCACCAACGATCCAACCAATATACCGATCGTCGACGCGGAATACGAGCGTTTGATGGACGATGTTGGGGCGGCCTTGCCCCTTGTGGATGGGGTTGCAGACTGGGTTCGTTTTGTCCTTTCTCAGATAACGATAGGCTTCCAAACCATTGGCTCCGGGCTGGACACGTTGACCGAACCTAATTGCCTCGTGCACACCGGTTCGAAGGGGTTCGGCGGTCGATGGTCCCCGATGTTGCCGTCGGGCATGCCGCCGGGAGCCATCACGATCTACTATCCTGGAGCATACGCGGGCACATACCCAATCCTCACCGTCCCGACGCCTGCCTGGGAAGTTCACGGATCCCGGGCGGAGGCCGACCTCAAGCCCTGCCAGGAGTTGCCGTTCCCGTGAGGATGTTGGCGGTACTCGTGTGCTTGGTCGTGGCCGGCTGCGCTGAGCCAGCGCCGGAGCTGCCCAGCCTCGAATTGCCGCCAAGCTCGCTCGAATTCAATGCATGCGACGTCTTCAGCATCCGGTTCACGGTGCCTGCCTCGTTGCACCCGGGGCAGGCGCCTTCCGGCTGGGAACACTCGGGCACGCCCGCCGACCACAGCAGTTCATGGTTCGTGCTCTGGGATTGCCAGCGTTTTGCCATGGCTGGCTTCGAGCGGCCCCTGCGCGCCATTGCATTGCTGCACGATCACCACTATGCCCCTGCGGCGTGCTGGCCCGCCAACCTCAACCCTCTGCTGATCTTGGACTCCCTGCTGGTTTCCGACGGGCAGGTGGCCCAAGCGCTCGCGGACCAGGCGGGCCTGCCGGCGTTCGTGGCGGACATACAGGTGGTAGAGCAGGCATCGCCCAATCACCAGACGTGGTCCTGGACCAGCGATGAGGGCACGGTCACCCTCGATGCGCGCCGCGTCTCGGAGCGGCAGGAGTTCCCGGTGGAAGAGAGGTGGGCGTGGCCGGTCGGAGCGGGCTTGGTCACCCTGGATGTGGTTGTGAACATGGGCCACTCGTGGACCGTGGGCGTGGGTCAGGCCGAAGGAAGTGCCTGGCCCCCCATCACGGTCAACGGACTGGCCGTGGCGCTGGCACAGAGCTACACGGATGCCGACATCTCCGGGTCCTTGCACCGGTATGAGGGAACGTCATGCGTCGTTTAGCGATGGTTGCTCTGGTTGCCTTGTTGGCGAGCGCCAGCGCATCCGAGACAGGGGTGGTGTTTCGCTCACCCGCCCAGGCCATGGGGGATCTGAGCGTCGAGGGGTCCACGTGGCTCCTGCTGCTTGTGGATCCGGCGTCTGGAGGCCTGGAATTTACCGCGTCGCTTGATGCAGGGCGTCAAACCAATTACACACAAGTGCAGCCGTACGCGCGCGCCGTACCCGTTTACGGCGGCGGGCTGCCCGGCCGCTCGCTGGATCCGGCACACGCGCCGCTGGACGCCATGCAACTTCAATTGTCGCCGGCGACGGGGCCTGGCTGGCTGTACATTCAAGCGGAATCCATTCAGTTCAATGCGTCGTCCCACGCGAGCCTCAAGCGCGTGGGCGCCGACGATTGCCGGTTGCTGCTGGTCAACGACTCACTGCGCGATGCCTTCCCGTTCCGGCACGGCCTGTGTGCGCATCAGGACGAAGTTGGGCTGTCTCTGGGATGGGTCACGGGCTCCTTCGACGTGCACGGCCTGCACTCCATGGAACTCTACAGCCTGCACACAGCCTGCAACCGGGATGAATGCCCCCCGGGGGGAGGCGCCCACGGCGCTGGCCAGGACGCGGGCCCCAGTGCAATCCAGGTGGTAACACGGAGCTGGATCGAACTCCTGGCTCCAGGGGAGGCCGCTGGCGCGGCCACTGGCTTTGCGTTTCTAGGCGGGCCCAGCGTGGAGCTTGCCCTCGACGGTGTGGCGCGCCTCCCCTTGGCGGCTTGCCACGCGATTTGCTCGTCCGAAGCCTCGACCCTGGTGGTTGCCGGTCAGCTCCTGTTGTCTGGCTTGTCACCCAGTCAAAGTGGCCTGAAAGCTGAGCTGTCGGGCAACATCATCGCGTCCCGCAGCGACGAGAAGGCAATCGACTGGCTTGCCGGCGCAACGGCCGCCGCAGGCGCCTTTGGCCTCTTTGCCTTGCTGCGCGTGCTGCTCTCCTTCGGACTCCTTCGAGTCAACCCAAAGGAAGCCCTGGATCACCCCAATCGGCAACGGATCCATCACTACGTCGCCACCCACCCCGGCGCCACGTTCAACGAAGTGCGCCGCGCCGCCCAATTGGCTGTTGGGCCAACGCGGCACCACTTGACCATCATGGCCCGGGGGGGTTGGCTACGCGCCGTTGAGTCCGGCAACACCCTTCGATACTTCCCGGGGGCTCATGTGCCCGCGGATTGGGCCCAATTAGTGGCATTGCGGGACGCCGATCTGGCACGCTTGCACGGCTGGCTCGAACAGAACCAGGGTTGCACCCAGAGCGCCATCGTCGCGGCAGCCGACTCGTGGGGCTGGAAGCGCGCCACGGCTCAGTACCGCCTCAAGAAACTCGTAGAGGCAGGAGTAGTGCGTCGCCTTCGCTCAGGGCGATCCAACACCTACTTCACCGCGCAACCGGCCCAGCCCATGATTGGAACAAATGGCCTGGCGCCCATGCCGACCGAGACAGTGAGCTAGCCCACCCTGGTGCCGCGCACGGCCTTGCCCTTGAGCGAATCAAGCAGGCGCCCGCGGACGGTTCCGTTGATAATCAGGGTGGGGCACAGGTCCGCCACGGCCATGGCCCGACGCACCTTGCCCAGCATGCGGCCAGTCACGTCGGGCCGGGAACCGCCAGCCACGGTGGCCTCTGCGGCCTCCTCCATGGCCGCCAGTTCGCCGGCACCGACGCGCCCCATCAACGTGGCCGCTGGATCGAGGCTGGGGTCCGCCGTGAAGACACCGTCCACGTCGGTGGCATACACGGCCAAACGAGGCTCTAGGTCCTCAGCGAACAACTCCAGCAGTTCATCGGCGCTCACCACGCGCCAGCCCAGTTCCGCGTCGCGCACCAGGGTGCCTGCCAGAATGGGCGTGTACCCCTCCTGCAACAGGGCAACGACCCGTTGCACGGGCAATCCAAGAAGCGCGTCGCCTTCACTGGTGCAATGCAAGTGGATCGGTACCGGGATGGGGCGCAGGCCTGCGCTCACGGCCACTGCAGTGGTCTCGGCCATCAGCAACTGGACCCCTGCGAGGGTTTCTGACACGCCGATCCTGGCCTCGGGGCCTACTTTGCGCGTGCCGATGCCGTGGCGCGCGGCCGGGGGGTGTCCGTAGCCGCCGGCGCCGTGAAAAACCACTGTAGGAACGCCCGACTTGGCGATTTCAGCCATCAAACGCTTGGTAACAGCACGGCGAAAGACCCGCTCACGGGACTTGTCCGTGATGATGCTGCCCCCGAGTTTTACCAAGGCCGGCTTCGACACAGGCCCGCAAAGCCTTGGCCGGCTTAACTGCAACCGCCTACGCTTCGGTGGCGACGCCGCTGGCCGCGTTGGCCATCAGGTCGTGCCATTGCACGCCGGGCGAGCCCAGCTTGACGATGTACGGCCTGCCGCCAGCTTGCGCGATGGCGCTGGCAACTGCGTCTGGCCGATCTGTCAGGGCCACCATGGAGCCGCCGCCTCCGGCTCCGGTCAGCTTGGCTCCCAGGGTGCCTGGAGTAGCCCGCGCCGCGTCGACGAGCTTCTGGACTGCGGGGTGGTTGACGCCCAAGGTGTGCAACGCGGCGTGGTTGCGGTCCATGAGGCGCCCGATGGCTTCCCAGTCCTCCTGGCGGAGGGCCGGAACAGCGTCCCGGGTCAGCTTTGCAATGTCGTCGAGCGTTTCCCGAACGACGACGTTCTTGCGCACTGCACGCGCGACCTTTGCCACTTCGACGTCGGTCTTGCCCTTGACGCCGGAGTTGCCCACGACCACGGTCAACTCGGGCATGGGGATGCGTTCGACGGTCCAGGACTTGTCCGCGGAGTTGATCTCCCAGAGGAAGTCGCCCACGTTGGGGGGCGAATCGGATCCCGAAATGGCGATGCCTCCACCCGCGGTGGATGTGGACGTGTCGGTGGGGCTGCCCCCGCCCTGGGTGGCGCGCTCAACACTGAACGCGTCCTGGGCTAGCACATCGAGCCCGTCGCGGTGTTGCAGGCGGTTGAGTGCACCGACTGCTGCCACGGTCAGGGCGGCGCTGCTCCCTGTCCCACTGGCGCTTGGAACCCCTCCTTCGGTCTGTAGGCGAACCGGGTCCTCCCGCTTCCAGACCATTTCAACCGCCTTGAGCAGGTAGGAGTGGTAGCGCTCGTGGATGCGGAAGCCGTTGACCGTGAAACGGTCGCCGCAACAGTCCACTTCGACTGCGGTGCGCAGGTTGATGGCGGAAGCGATCGCTGGGTGACCGTAGACGACGGCGTGCTCGCCGAAGAGGATCACTTTCCCGGGCGCTGAGCAGATGGCCCGAAGGTCAGCTAATCCATCCAATAAGTTCCACGACGGCCCGCCGGGTGAAAAGCGGCGCGGTCAACTCCTCACGCATTCCAGGTGGCGTTGCCTGCCGCGTGGAGGCGCGCCGGATCAGTGGGGAAAGCGTCAAGGGCCGGCCCAGGCTGGAGCGGACGACCCCGATGGCCCGGCTTTACAGTGCCACGTTCGCCCCTCTTGTGACGCTGGCGGTCGCTGGGGTCATGGGCGGTGGGTGGATCGGGGGCGTCATCGGCCTGGCACGGGCCCAGAACGACACCAGCAACGGCACGCTAAGGGGCACGCCGCCGACCCCGGGCGCAGCGGGCGCCGATTGGACGGCATACGCAGCGCTTGCGGGCATCGTCTTCTTCGGTGCGCTGGTGATGTGGCTCCTGTTGCGGCGCAGGACCAGCCCTCGCCAAGCCATGACTTGGATGGAGCACTTGGAGGAGTTGCGGCGCCGCTTTGCAGTGGTCGTGGGCGTGTGGCTCATGGGAACTGTGGCTGCCTTCAGCATCCGCGTCGATAGCGTCGATTCAGGCGTGCCTCAGCTGCGGTTCGCGGTGCAGGACAACGCCGCAGCCCAAGTGTTTGCACTGATTGCCAGCCACCTGGTGCCCGAGGGCGTTCAACTGGTCGTGACACGCCCCATTGACGGGTTTGTCGCACAACTGGCCATCGCCGTCGGCCTGGGCTTTGTTCTGGCCTTGCCGGTGATCTTCGTCCAGGCCGCCCGCTACTTCGGGCCCGCCATGCATCCCCACGAGCGTCGTGCCCTGCGTCGTGCCTTTGTGCCCTTCCTGATTCTGTTTGCCGGCGGCGTGGCGTTCTGCTGGTACCTGGTCCTTCCGCTCCTTTTGGTCACGCTGTACGGGTATGGAACCGCCCTGGGTGCCCAGCCGCTCTTGCAGATCAGTGACCTGGTGACCTTCACCATCACCATGGTGCTCACGTTTGGGCTGGCCTTCCAGGCTCCCCTGGTCATGTACGTGCTGGCGCGCCTTGGCCTCGTCACGGCTGGCACCTTTGCCCGCGTGTGGCGCCACGCCATGGTAGCCATCCTCATCTTCTCGGCCTTGATCACCGATCCAACCGTTGTCAGCCAGATCCTGGTGGCCGCACCCCTGGCCGGCCTGTACTTGCTGGGTGTGTTGGCGGCCAAGACCGTGCGTGCCCCGGACGGCGACGGGACGGGGTCCAGCTAGCAGCCTCCGGCCGGCCAGTCCTGCCCGACGGCGGCACGCGTCTGCCAACCCCTTTAACGACTCCCTGGGTCGCGCAAACGGCTCATGAAGGGAATCATCCTCGCCGGCGGTTCCGGCACGCGGCTGCACCCGATCACCACCGTCGTGTCCAAGCAGTTGCTGCCCGTGTACGACAAGCCGATGATCTACTACCCGTTGAGCACCCTGATGCTCGCAGGCATCCGGGAAATCCTGATCATCAGCACGCCCCGCGATCTGCCCCTCTACCGGGATTTGCTGGGTGACGGCAAGAGGTGGGGCCTGGACCTCCAGTACGCCGAGCAACCCAACCCCGAAGGGCTGGCCCAGGCGTTCATCATTGGCCGCGAGTTCGTGGGCAACGACCGGGTGGCGCTGGTTCTGGGTGACAACATCTTCTACGGCCACGGCTTTGCACAACTGCTTCAATCGGCGGCCGCTCGCGAGTCAGGCGCCACGATTTTTGGTTACTATGTGCGCGACCCGGAGCGCTACGGCGTGGCCGAAGTGGGCCGCGACGGCGTGGTCAGGTCCATCGAAGAGAAGCCCAAGAAGCCCAAGAGCCACTGGGCGGTTACGGGGCTCTACTTCTATGACAACGATGTCTTGGACATCGCGGCCAACGTCAAGCCTTCCTGGCGAGGCGAACTGGAAATCACGGATGTCAACAATGCCTACCTCCGGCGTGGCGACCTGCGCCTTGAATTGCTTGGCCGCGGCACGGCGTGGCTGGACACCGGGACCCCGGAGTCGCTGCTGGACGCCGCCGCCTTCATCGGCACCGTGGAGAACCGGCAGGGCCTCAAGATCGCCTGCGTTGAGGAGGTGGCCTACCGGATGGGCTTCATCGACTTGGAGCAGCTGGCCCGTTTGCAAGAGCCGATTGCCAAGAGTGCATACGGCCAGTACCTTCAGCAGTTGATCGACCTGGAGAAAGCCGAGTAGGCTGAATCCCTGCCGCCAACGCCAAACCGCCTTCCAACGCCCGATAATTTCTGCCAATTCCTCCAAATCCCGGACACCTGCCATGTACAACGACCTCCTAGTGGGCCCGGACACCGGCGTCATCTTCCTGCACCTGCCCAAGACCGCCGGCAGCACCATCAACGCCGTGATCGCCCGCCAGTACCCGAGGCGTGCGATCTACGCCATCAACCCGGTGCGCACGGGTCGCAGCGAGGACCGCTTCCGCAACCTGAGCGAGTCCAGGCGTGAGAGGGTGCGGCTGTTGCGTGGCCACTTCATGTACGGCATGCACCGCTGGATGCCCCGCGACTGCGTGTATTTCACGTTCCTGCGCGACCCCGTCGCTCGCGCCATGAGCGTATACCGGTACGTTACCCAAAACCCGGTCCACCCCCGCCATGCCCTAGGCAAAGGCTTGGATGCTTCCCAGTTCTTGGCCGACGATCGCCTCCATCCGCCCAACGCCCAGACGCGAACCATCGCCGGGCCCCGCATCCCGGAAGACCAACTCCTGGAAACGGCCAAGGCCAACCTGGAGCGCCACTTCGTCGTGGCCGGCTTGGCGGAGAGGTTCGATGAGAGCTTGCTGCTGCTACAGGACGCCCTGGGCTGGCAGGATGTCCGCTACAAGCCCCGCAACACGAGCCGCAAGACCGGAGAATCTGCGGGGCCGCCGCAAGCCGTCCGCGACTTGGTGGCCGAGCGCGAACGTCTTGACACCGAATTGTACGCCTGGGTGCGCCAACGCTTCGAGCAGACGGTCGACGGACTCGGCGAGCCCTTCCAGCAGCGGGTCGCTGCGTTTCAGCAAGCCAACGCAGCCAACACCGCCTTCCACGATCGGTTCGAACCCCTGGTGCAGCGGGGCGAGGCAGCCGCGCGCCGTGTGTTGTACCACCTGCGACGCATCGGCCGGTAGCCTCGTCGGCAGCCACGCTAAAAAGGGGTGGCGGTGTCGCACACCTGTCCATGGCCCTAAGCAGCATGGAGATCTTTGTCATCATCGCCGTGATCGTCCTCCTCTTTGGTGCGGCGGCGATTCCAAAACTGGCCCGGTCGCTGGGTAAGGCACAGGGCGAGTTCATGAAGGCGCGCCAGGAGTTCGAAGGCGAGCTCAAGCGAGGCCAGGCCTCGGCGGGAAGCCCGCCCCCAGCCGGCGACGCCAGCGAGGAGCAGGTGCGCAAGACGGCGCGCGAATTGGGAATCGATGAAGCCAGCCTGAGCCTCAGCGAAGTCAAGGCCCGCATCAAGGCCAAGCTCGGCAACTAGGCCGATCAAGACCCGACGCGGCCGTTTAAGACCCGGGCGCCGAGTCGCGCCGCGTGGACGCGATCGTACTCGCCGCTGGAAAGGGCACCCGGATGGGGCCTCTGTGCACGCGGCGCCCCAAGCCCCTCCTGCCGGTTGCGGGCCGGCCCCTGCTGATTCGACTCTTGGACGACTTGGACGCCGTTGGCGCCGAGCGGATCTTCGTCGTGGTCCACCACCAAGCCGACCAGGTGCAAGCTGCCGTGGCGGCCTGGAACGGCTCGGCCCAAACCGTGTGCGTTGAGCAAGGGGAGCCGCAAGGAACTGGCCACGCGGTGGCGGCGGCCGTGGCTGCCGGAGCGGACAAAGACGCTCTGTTGGTGATGGGCGACTGCCTTGTGAGCAAGGACGACCTGGCCGGGCTAGCCGCCGCCGATGGATTCGTCATGGGTGCCGTCCGCGTGGACGACCCTACAAAGTACGGGGCCCTCGACGTTGATGGCCCGCGCGTGCTGGGCCTGGCAGAGAAGAGTCCCAACCCCCCGAGTGACCTCATCAACACAGGCCTGTACCGTGTTCCCGCCTCGGCGCTGGCGGCAACTGCCCACCTGAAGCCGAGCCCCCGGGGAGAACTGGAATTCACGGATGTCGTCAACCATTGGGCCTCCCGGGGCGACCTACACTGGACGCCGGCAGAGTCGTGGCGCGACGTCGGCACCCCCTGGGACTACCTCGCCGTCCACGAAGAGTCCCTGGGCGACGAAGCCGACCGCCTGCTTGGCCAGAACCGCCGCGGGGGCCCCGGTATGATCGAGGAAGGAGTCCACGTCCGGGGGCGCCTCTGGGTCGGCGAGGGCGCAGTCGTACGCTCCGGCGTCTACGTGGAGGGCGACGTCATCGTCGGCGCCGGCGCCAAGGTGGGCCCCAACGCGTACCTGCGCGGCCCCATCGCCATCGGAGCCGGCTGCCACGTCGGCGCCGCCGTGGAGATCAAGAACAGCATCCTGCTCGATCGGGCCAACACGCCCCACCTCAACTACGTGGGCGACTCCATCCTCTGCAGCGGCGTCAACCTGGGCGCCGGAACCAAGGTCGCCAACCTCAAAGTCAAGCCAGGAACCGTCAAAGTCGACTGGAACGGCGAGCGCCGCGACACCGGACGCCGCAAGTTCGGGGTCATCATCGGCGACGACGTCAAAACAGGCATCAACTGCAGCCTCAACCCCGGCACAATCCTGGGCGCGGGGGTGCTGGTTGGGGCTGGCAAGGTCGTCACGGGATGGATCGACGCGGGCGCCAGCATCCTATAGCCGTGCCCCCGTACACGCAGCCC
>JBFJVP010000078.1:0-9677 GCA_041624075.1 Thermoplasmatota archaeon
AACCGGTCGCCGTCTTGGCGTTACCATCTGTGTCAAAGCTCACCAGATCAAGTGTGGGTCCCTCGGTCCAATCCGGTACTTGGTAGAACCTGATGGCCATGTTGCTGGAGCCATGGCACCCCGCCGACCCCTCAGACGTTGGCATGACGGACAAGCGAATCGTGGTGGTGCCGGTGGACGGCACCTGCCATGGGTAGTGGGCCAACGTGGTCCAGCAGCCGCCGGCGCTTCCCGCCAGGCGCAGGACCTTGTCGGCACCGTCCGGAGAGCCCGCGGCCACAGCGGCCTGGTTGTTGCCGCTCAATTGCCAGCCTTCGGGCAACTGGCCGATGGCCGTTGCCTCAAAGGTTTCCAGGTAACCCGCCGCGCAAGGGCCGGGCACCGCCGCCAAGGCGATCGACACCACCATAATGCGCCGCAAGCACATGAGCATCGCTGCTGCATAGGACAAGCCCTATTTCGATTTCATGTCGGTGAAGATTTGACCACTCCCTCGGCGCCAGTCGAAACTTCCTTCGGGGTCAAGGATGTCTGCTGGGGCTCGGCCGAGGCGGCAAGTCCACGGCCTCGTCAGCGGCAAATAACATCCACCAACTGTGGATGGTCGTACCATGGGCCGCGCCGTCAAAGGTGAGATTTCCCTCCATGTGCTGGTGGATCCCGTAGCGTAAGACGCAGGCACCATACGGCACGTCGGTGCCTGCAGGGTATGTGTGGCCAACGTAGGCATCGACCGGGTGGTCCGCAGTCACCTGCAACCCCAAGGTCTCGTCGACCAACGTCGTGCCGCCTCCCGTGCGCAGTGCACACCAATGCACCCATGCCGGGTGGTTGCCCGTTTCTGCTCGGACGGTATGGATCACGGGTCCACCCAAGGTAACCGGACCCGGGTCGAGGCGCTTGATTTCGTGCATGGGTCGGGGGAACGTGTGGCACTCGCGGGCATCGGCCCCGGCCACTTCAAAGTGGGCCTCCACGCCCGGGGTACTCGCCATCGTGATTCTCCAGTCCCGTCCCGGTTCCAGTTGAGCCGTCGCCCGCGCGGGCAGATCCACCACGTAGCTCCCGATGGTCGCTGGACGCAGGGCCGAGTGATCAATCTGTACGGCCCGATTTTCAAAGGCGACAACCGACAACGTGCGGTGCCACTTGTTGCTCACTACCAACTCCTCGGGGGTGCCGTTTTGTGGGCGCGAGTCAATCCACAAGCCGACGGCGCCGCCGTCGAGTCGTTCGACGTTGAGCGTCACAGTGGCCGGGCTGTGTGGCCGATACCAGACTCGCATCGCGTCATCGGACGCGTCCACGACGAGCGGGCAAGGCACGACATCGGGTTCTCCCAGCGATGCCGGATCATCTGCTTGCATGCAGCCAGCCATCAGGAGCACTGCCAGGACGACGGAGGCGGTACCGGATTTGGACGCCCCCAGAGCTTCGGTGCATGTCATGGAATCCCAGTTGCTCCTTTGCAAGTCTGTCACGGCGCAAGAACTCGACCCGCTGCCCCTTGGGCATTCAAGGGGACCGACGTGGTGCTGTGGCATTCGCCCTCCTCACAGTATCCCTCTTCGTAACTGCCCGTCGCGATGGCCAGGCTCGCGTTGGTGATGGCCTGCGGCGTCCTGCATAGGTGGCCCGTGTACGTGATGGGTAGCCGGTAAGGTTCACTAGTCGCCGCGCCCAGGAGCCACGTTTGGGTGGGGGCCCAACTCGGCTGTTGGCCGGTGGCCCCGAGAGAATAGGTGCTTTGCACGCCTTGGTCAGCGTCGGCGTGCGGCACAAGCCTGCCGGGCATGACGTACCAGTTGAACCCGGCTTCAAGCGAAAAGTACCATCCCTGCCCGATTGGGACCTCAAATGCAGCCTCGTAGAACATGCAGGCGTCGCCCGAATACACGATGCACACGCTGTTGCTTGCCTTGGCGACGCCTTGGTGGACGGAGCCCTCTGCGCACGTCGTATCCGTGATCCCTGCATTTGCTCCCGGAGTCATCACGAGCATGGCACTGAGCCACCCCACGAGCCACAATCCCCGCTGGCTGTTCTTCGGCATTCTTGATCCCGCCTGCCCCAAGGGCAGTTGAGTGCATGAATGGCTCGCTCTTAGCACGCGTCGAACACGCCTTGGCCTGTCCTCGCAACCCGGCTACGGCTCGAATGGTCCCTGGCGCGGTTTGATTTCCGTCGCCTTGGCCAACTCCACGAGGCGTGGGTCCAACTCGTCCGCCTTGCCGTCATCGATCTTCATCCTGGCATACAGCAGGACGACATCGTCGTTGTTGGCCACCTCGAACTCCTCGCGCAGGCGCACGAACTTGTTCAGACACTCCTTGTCCTGCTTGGCCGTCAGGAACCGGCGCAGGGTGTGGCTGGATTGCCGGCGGCGCTCCGTGTTGTCGCGTGTGTACGTAGCCCGGAGGTCGTGTCCACTGTAGTAGACGGAAACGGTCTCCTGGGGTGCTTCGTCGCTGCCTGGGTCACTGGTCCCAAGGGGTCCAGCAGTGTTGTCGGCGTGTGCGGCGTCCACGGCGTCGGCCACCTCCGCGTGGCTCAAGAAGTCTTTGACCCGGCCGGCGCCGCCGGAGCAGTCTGGGAATCCGGGCTAGCCTGCGGAATGGCGTCAAGGCCCGCGCGCCGCAGGTCCACCTTGGTTACCCAAGCGTTGGGGTACCGCTCTCCGTGCCAGCGCAGCAGCACCGGCAGCAGGAAGATCGTGGCCAACAAAGCGCTCGTAAGCGTCGGGATGGTCATCATGGCCGTGTTCTGCGCCCAAACGATCACGCTCGACGTGATGACCACGAACGGCGCCAGCGTCGTCACGGTCGTCGCAACCAGCACCCGCCCGATCTCGGAATTGGCCAACACGGCCGCCTCCCGCGCCGACCGTCCGTGGGTCATCTCCTCCTTGAAGCGTGAAACCAAGTGCACGGCGTCATCGATGCCGATACCCAGAGCCATGCCGGTGAGAATCAATGAAACATACGTGATTTCGTAACCCATCGCGCTCACGATGAAGTACTGCACGCCGATGGACAGCAACACGGGAATCATGGTGACCATCGTTGGGACCACGCGGCGCCAGAAGATGTAGATCATCACAAAAGTCGTCACGAGCATCATGTACGTCGACAACGAATTGCCGCGGGAGATGGCGTCGTTGACCGCGATTGCCGATGCCAGCAGCCCTGTTGGCGCAAGCGTCTCAGGGTACGCTCGGTTCTGGGCCTCGTATTCGGCTTGAACAAGAGCCACGTCCTCCAAGACCTGGTCGTGCTGGACGCGGTAGTTGTCCATGTCGGTCCCGAGGCTGATGTCCTCGCCGTTGGGGCCCTTGGGCTGAGGGTCAAAGTTGTACCGAACCACGCCGTAGTCGTAGTCAACCGACAAGACCCGGTTCATCATTCCAAGAATGGTCGGCAACTCGTACAGGCGATCGTAGAATTGCCGCAGCGCCGCACGGGTGTCCGGGATGCCGTCACTGCATGGGGCTTCGTCGCCCGGCTTGCAAGCGTCCTGCTCGCCGTCGCCGTTGCTGTCGATGTCGAACTGGTCGTCTTGGAACGTGGACGGGATGCCAAGCGTCGGATAGAACAACTTGACGATGCCGGACGTGCTCATGCCGTTGAGAATGCCGTGATCGCGGCGCTCCGGGTCAAAGCAGACGCCGGAATCGTCGTAGTCCATCTCGGGTGGAATGCCATCGCCGTCGGCGTCGCAGGCGTACCTGCCCAGCATTTCATCCTCGATGAGCTCAAGGTAATCCAGTGTCGCAGGAGCGGTCATGTCGCCGTGGACCACGACGGCGACCTCCACGGGGATCCCGACAGATGCGTCGATGTCACTGAGAACCCGCATCGAATAGCTGTCTTCTTGCAGAATCGGGGGGTTGATGAAGGACCCACCCCAGATATCGACGCCCTTGACCGCGACGGTCGCCAACATGCCACCGATGATGATGCCGAAGATCGCCAAGATCAGAATCGGGTGGTTCTGGTTGGCTTCTGCCATTCGGCCCATGGCGGTGTTGCGCTGCTTGTCCCGCAGTTCCGCTTCCAGGGCGGCCCTGCGGGCTTCCCGCGCCTCAGGGGTGAGGTTGGGGTCTTCGTCCAGGCGCTTGCCCTTGCGCACCATGCGCTGGTCGTGCAGCATCAGCATCGCAGGCAGCAGCAGGATGCAGGCGAGGTACGCGGTGAGCATGCCGGCGCCCACCATGATACCGAATTGACCGATGGCTTGGATGCGGCTGAAATACAGCGACACGAAGCCGGCAACAGTTGTTACCGTGGTGATGAACAGTGCCGAACCGACGTGGCGGGCCGACTGGACGATGGACTCCTTGACGCCATAGCCCAACTCCCGCTCTTCCAAGTAGCGGGCAATCACGTGCATGGCGTAGTCGATGCCGGCACCCAGAATGAGCGCAATCAGCAGCATCGTGAGCATGTTGAAGTGGACCCCGACGAGGTAGCCCACGGTGATCGTCACGGAAATGGCGACCGCGAGCACGAACAGTGCCAGGAACGTCTCAAAGAGCCGCTTTTGCAGGACCGTGAACGCTGAGATGCTGGCGACGATCAATGCGGCCAGAATCCACAGAGGCCCCTCGGCAATGGCCACGGTGTCCAGGGTGCCGTAGATCACGTCGATGCTGATGGGCTCGTTGGTGGTTTGCTGGTGGTAGGGGTTGTTGTGGTCCAACTCCAGGCCAAGGGTCTTCATTTCGGCCTGCCAGTCGCGGTAGACCTGCAAGTCATGCCCCTTCTCCATGATCACCAACTGGATGCCGGCTTGGTGGTTGCGCGACAACACGTTGTCGTAGATGAGCACCTCACCGTACATGGTCAAGGCCTGCTCGAAGAGGAAATCCAGGCGTTCGTTGCCGGCGGCCGTATCGGGGGGCAACTCGTTCTCGCCGGTGATGAGGAAATTCATGGCTTTGACGAGCCCTGGAAGAGACACCGTCGCAGTGACATAGGGCACGTCTTCGAATCGTTCCATCAGGTGGTTCTGTTCGCGCAGGGATGCGGCCGACGTGACTTGTTCGCCCTCGTTGGCGGTGGTGTACACGAACATCACGTTGTCGGCGCCGAGTTCCTGGTTGAGGACAAAGTTGGCGTCGTAGTAGTCGCCGGTGGGCAACAATTCGTAGATGGAAATGAAGGACGTGAGATTGTAGAGCGCGGGTAGCGAGGCGAAAAAGAGAACCAGGAACACGGTCACGATCTTCCGGGGGTTGCGTGCAACCATTTCGCCGACGCGGGCGATGAGGTCGGTACGCTCGTCGTCGCCTCCGGCGCTCATTGAGGTGAGGGCCAGCGTGCTGACCGCTTGGCGGCGGCGCGCCTCCTCTTCACGGCGGCTCATGTGGACACCTCGCGGCGGTCGGCGCGCCAGAACTGCCAGTGCTTGTAGTCGGTGAACTTGGGCTCGTAGGCCTCGGACACCAGCGACCAGCTGCCTTCGGCGTCGGCGTGGACCACGGCGGTCCAGGTCCCGCCGAGGTGTTGCTGAACCTCGTTGCGGTCGCCAAAGGTGCCGGTGATGAACTCGTCACGGATCTGGCCGGTGCGGTCCAGCTTGTAGTGGGCGCGCTGGGCGCCGTCGGGGCTGAAGAGCGTAACTTCGACCGTGCCCAGCGGGGTGGGGTTGTCGCTGCCTTCAGGCGCCTCTTGCGTGAGGACCACGTCGATGACGAACCGGACGCGCGTGGTGCGTTCGGCGACCTGGATTTCGAGTGGTTCGGTGGTTCCCACCAATGGGCCCGAAGCTTGGGCGTAGGCGGCTGCGGCCTGCCCCGTCAGGGTGGCGTAGCCTTCGGTGGCGTTGTCCGTGATGACGCGCACGCCGTCTTCGAACTCGTCTCCGGAGCCGGGGTTCTGTCGGTTCAGGAACTCCCGCAGGTTCTGGAAGACGATGTTGTCGGGCAGTGAGGTGGCATCATCGACGATGACTCCGCCTTCCTGGCCGGACTGGTCAGCCAGGTTGGCGATGGCGCCGGCAAAGGCTTGCGCAGCGTCGGCGTTTTCGCCGGCTTCCAGGGCAACGCGCCACCGGAACGGCTCTCGCCAGATGTCGTCGCCCAGGCAACCACTCATTCCCACGTTCAGTACCAGAAAGAGAGCCAGCAGGACGCCAACTCCACCACGCTTTGACCGCACCACCGGCTGATACCCGATTTCCCCTATTTCACCGATATGACCCAACGCTGGTGGGCCGACGGGTCGCCGGGTGGTTGGCGGTGGCGGGGCAAAACGGGCTTCGGCGTGCTCAGCAGACGCGAGGTGTGTACAAAACGTTAAGTAGGGCTTCCATTCCAGCGGCGATTGCCATGGAAGAACCGCTTGCCCGCGTGGAGATCAGCCGCACGCCCCATGGAGGCTACCAAGCCATCATCTGGAGTGAAACCGAAGGGGACAAGGAGCTGCGCTCGGCCACGCTCGATGGGCTTCTGCGTGAGTTGACCATGGATCTGGAGTTCGCCGCTGGCGAGCACATGCGCGAAGGCCGCGGGACCGAGTTCTCTGTTGAAGAGGAGTTCGAGAACCTGCAGTACGCCCAAGACTGGGAGTAAAGCTGAGCGTAGCGAAGGTTTGCTCCCGTGATGGCGGTCGCGCTTGCGCGGCCGTCGGACTGGGAGTAGACCCGCCTCGCTGCGCTCGGCGGGCCATCCCGTCCGGGCGCACAGCAGGGTTCTCCCTCGTCGCTTCGCGCCCCCCAAGGCCCTTCAGGCGTCGGGGTCCGCTTACTTCGTTCGCTCGCCGCCGGCAGGCAAGCTGCCGACGTCGCTCGGGCGCCGCCGACCGCTTTGCGGTCGCCGTCGAACCCGCAGTACGCTCAAGACTGGGAGTAGGCCGACCGTAGGGAGGGCTACTGCCACGATGGCGGTCGCGCTTGCGCGGCCGTCGAGTTGTCGGTAAAGCCGAGCGTAGCGAAGGTTTGCTCCCGTGATGGCGGCCGGGCTTGCATGGCCGTCGAGTTGTCGGTGAGGCTAAGCGAAGCGAAGGCTTGCTCCTGGGAGCGCGGGGTTCGCCCTACGCCGGCCTGAACCGCAAGGCGGACCAGGTGTCGTCGATGCTGATCTGGCGCACGGGTCGGATTCCCTTCCCATTGAGGGCTGCCCACAGCTTGTCGCGGTTGAGGTCCGTGCCCAGCTTGCCGGCCTTGGGGTACGCGATCCAGGCCAGCGCATCCTTGCTGGCGGCATCGATGGCTGCGTTTGCGTGGTCGGCCAATTCGGCGGCGTTGGTGGCAAACACGAGAACGGCCGGCGCGTCGGCTGCCTGGCTGAGGTCCAGTTGCAGGCCGGCGGGAGCGTTGAGGATGCAGATGGCTTGCTCCTTCAATTGGAGCTTGGCTGCGAGATTCATGGAAATGGTGGCCCCCGCAGCGGCCCGGATCACGCGGCGTAGCTCCCCACCGTGGTAGGGCGTCGTCAACGGGCTGAGGGCACGGGGGCCATGCGGGCCAGCTGGGCGTGCATCTTCAGCGTGACGGCTCCGCGCAGGCTTTACCTGGGTTGCCAATGGGCGTCCTGGAGGCCGGTCATCGCGTGGAGTTTCCATTCTACCTGGAGTTTGCCGGCTGGCAGATCCACCCTCACGTGGTCTTCGAGGTGCTGGCTTACGCGCTGGGTACCCAGACGTTCCTGTGGCTGCGGCGGCGCGGTGATCCGTTGGCCATGCCGACGCGGGTCAGCATCATTGTCGCGGCTGCCGTGGGGGCCGTGGTTGGCGCCAAGGTGCTGTTCTGGTTGACCGATCCTGCTGGGCTGTGGGCAAATCGGTCGGATCTTGCTGCCTGGTGGGGTGGAAAGACGATCGTCGGGGCCTTGGTTGGCGGCCACTTGGCGGTGGAGTGGCAAAAGCGGCGCCTGGGGGTGACGACGCGCACGGGGGACTTGTTTGCCATTCCCTTGGCACTGGCGATCGTGGTGGGGCGGACCGGGTGCTTCATGACGGGGCTGGCCGATCGGACCCACGGTACAGCGACCTCCCTGCCTTGGGGTGTCGACTTTGGCGATGGCATCGCCCGGCACCCGACGCAGATCTACGAACAGGTGTTCTTGGTGGGGCTGCTGGCTTACCTGGCGTGGCGCTCGCGGACCCCCTACCCGCGGGGGCACCTGTGGAAGGTGTTTCTGGGCGGTTACATGGGGTGGCGCCTCGCCGTTGGCTTCATTCAGCCCATGGTGCCCCTGGCCGGCTTGGGCGCCATTCAGTGGGCGGCCTTGGCGGTGCTGATCTTCTACGGGGCACAGCGCGTGCAGCAACTGCGAACGGGAGCGATGACACATGCCTGACAAGACCCGGCCTTACCTGTACTATGACTTCACGCGCTCCGTGTGCGCCGATTGCCTGCGCCAGGTGGACGCCAAGGTGGTCTTCGAGGGGGGCCACGTCTACCTGGACAAGCGCTGCCCGCAGCACGGCCCCCAGCGGGTGCTATTGGCCGACGATGAGGCCTACTACCGCCTGGGTCGGGAGCGCTTCATCAAGCCGCCGGAGATGCCTCTGGCGTATCAGACGCCGACCCGGTACGGTTGCCCCTATGATTGTGGCCTATGCGTGGACCACGAGCAACACTCCTGCCTGACGGTGGTGGAGATCACAGATCGCTGCAACCTGGAGTGTCCGGTGTGCTACGCGGACAGCGGCCCGCAGGCTGGCCGCATGCGGTCCCTGCAAGAGGTGGAGGCGATGCTGGATGCCGTGGTGGCCGCCGAGGGAGAGGCGGACGTGGTCCAGCTCAGCGGCGGTGAACCCACGATCCATCCCGACTTCTTTGCCATCCTGGAAATGGCGAAGGCGCGACCCATCAAGCACCTGATGATCAACACCAACGGGGTGCGAATCGCCCAAGACCCGGACTTCGTCGCCCGGCTGGCCACCTACATGCCCGGCCTTGAGGTGTACCTGCAGTTTGACTCCCTGCACCGGGACGTCCACGAGAGTCTGCGGGGCGTGGATCTGCGCGGCGTGCGGCGGCGGGCCCTGGAAAAGCTGGATGCCCACGGCATCAGCACCACGTTGGTCGTCGTCCTCAAGAAGGGACTCAACGACGACCAGGTGGGCGAACTCATCGAGCACGCCCTTGGCTGGTCCTGCGTGCGAGGTATCACGTTCCAGCCCATCCAGCACGCGGGCCGCGTGGAGGGCTTCAACCCCGCCACGGATCGCCTAACCGTCAGTGAAGTACGCCGACTGATCCTGGAGCAATCGGACCTCTTCGGGCCCAATGACATCGTGCCCGTGCCTTGCCACCCGGACGGTTTGGCCATGGCATACGCCCTCAAGACTGGGCCGACGACGGTGCCGCTGACCGGACTCGTGGGCACCGATACCCTTCTGGCCGGTCGGCGCAACACGATCGTGTTCGAGCAAGACGACGATGTGCGCGATGCCGTCACCAGGCTCTTCTCCACCGGCGAATCGCCCCCGGGCCAAGCTGCGCGCCTCAAGGATCTGCTGTGCTGCTTGCCCGGCGTCGACGCTCCCGCAGAGTTGGGCTACGAGAACCTCTTCCGGATCATCATCATGCAATTCATGGACGCCCACAGTCTCGATGTCCGAGCTGTGAAGAAGGCCTGCGTCACCATCGCCCACCCTGATGGCCGCCTGATCCCCTTCGACACGTACAACCTGCTCTACCGAGGGGACCTCGAACGGCGCGTGCTCGGG
>JBFJVP010000079.1:0-9568 GCA_041624075.1 Thermoplasmatota archaeon
CCGCGTCGGTCCATTCCAGCCGAAGATCAAGGTGCAAAGCATGGCTGCCGGCTCCGTGCAACTCTCGTGTCGCCAGGACACCGCGTAGCGTCGGATCCAGGTTCTTGATCGTCAATCGAGCCACCGCGCCTACCTCGACGCGGCCCAACGCGGCCTGGCCGGCTGCAACCACCTCCGAAGCCTCCATGCCCGTAGCATCAACGGATGGCAAATCGACGTACGGCCGAACCGCAAGGGGCCTAAAATCGACCGTCGGCGTCCCGTGTTCCTCCGCACTCACATCAAGAAATCCCTTGGCCTTGCCGGACTCGGCCATGCTGACACGATCCGGGGCGCCGCAATACCATGCATGCGGCTTGACCTCCTGCACGCCATGGTAATGCCCCAGGGCAACGTAGTCAAAACGATCATCGAACCACGACGGCTCCAAGCTCAATTCGTTGAACTCCGCGTTGCGGAACGCCGGCAAACTATGGATTGCGCCATGAACCATCAACACGTTCGTTCCTGGCGCGCGCCCAATGGAGCCAATGGCCTTGGCCAATTGCTCATTGTTTGTGCATTGAGGCACAGCGTGGATTGCAACTTGAGAGCCACTGCGGGTCGTCACGCGGATTGTCTCAGGGCGGCCCCGGTAAACCATGTGGACCCCCTCCAGGTGTTCGAAGAGCCGAAACGGGCTGCCCGTCTCCCGAAGTCGCGGCGTTTCGTGGTTTCCGGCAATGACCACCGTTGGCACACCCGAATGCGACAGGCGAAGAAACCCATCCAAAGCCACCCCGAGGGCACGGGTGGTGGGCCGAACGCCGTCAAACAAATCCCCCGAGTGGAGAAACACATCTGGCCGTTGGTTGACCGCAGCGTCAATGATGGCGTCAAACGAGTCGTACAGATCCTGTTCCCGCTGGTTGAGCCCCGCCGGGCCAATTCGCGAATACTGCTGGTGTCCCAGGTGGGAGTCGCTGGTGTGAAACAGGCGCACCGTCATCCGTAGAATCCCTCATCTAAGGCAACCGTCGGCGTGCGCACCGTGGCGTCTCGCGCCACTTCGTCGATGCGCGTTTCGTAAAGGTGCGCCTTGAGTGGCAACGCAAACGGCGCTCCCGGCATCGTCAGCAACGCCTCCCCTGGCTCCAACATCTGGATTTCCTTGGTGACCTGGCTCAAATCCTGCCTGGCCCCGCCGCGCACCCGCTCTCGGTCGGTGGGGTCGGCGAGGCCAAGAATGAACAGCGTGTTGAATTGGCTGAGCAACTCGTCATGGATCAGACGCGGCTGCTGGGTTACGGCGCCCAAGCCAACCTTGAACTTGCGTCCTTCGCGGGCGATCTGGGCGAACACGTTTTCGGATCCGCCGCGGGCATTGAGGACCCGCTGGGCCTCCTCCAGAATCACGCATGCGCCCGGCAGGCGCCGGAACCGGTCGGGGTCGCGGTAGGCTGCCCGGTAGTTGTTGAGTAGGGCCCTGGCCAGCACGGCTGACACAAGCAACTCTTCGCGCGGGTACAAGCCGGACGTGTCAACCAGGACCACTTGGCCCGCCTCAAGGTGCCGAAGGATGGATCGCGTGGTGCTGACGGCTTCGTCACCATGAATGGCCGGCTGTTGGAGCAACTGCTCAGCCCGTCGCTTGAGGACATTGAGCGTCGATTCGTGGAACTTGCCGCGGCCCAGGGCTGCGTCCAGTTCCTCGACCGGCAAGGCTGCCACATCGAGCAACCAGCGTCGCCCAAAACGATTGGCCAGCGCCCACAGGGCCTCCTCCTGCGCGCCGCTAACGTGGTACACATTGGCAAAATCCGTTGCGCCCACCTCTGAGGCGGAAACCGCCAGATCGTGGACGCGTCCGGAGAATCCTGCCACCGGCCGACTCGTGTAGACCGCCAGGCGTTCCGGCGCCAGGGGATGGTGCAGTAGGCCCCGCAACGCTGTGCCATCCCGGTGAACGTTGCTGCCGCCGTCCGCGTATTCGCCGTGGGGATCCAGTACCAGCAGCCCCACCTTGCCGGACTCCAGGCAACTTCCTGCGATGACCTTCAGGAGGTTACTCTTGCCCATGCCGGTCGTGGCGAAGATGCCGACGTGCTGGGATAGAACGCGGGGCTCGACGCCGAGGCGATCCGGCAGGGGCTCGTCGCCGCTGCGCAGGAACCCCACTTCCAGGTCGCCACGCCGCGGGGCGAGGAAGCTGAAGTCTCCCTGCACCGGCCGTCGTACGGTGGCGAAGTGGGCGGGCAAGGTCTTGGGCCGGCGAAATCGCCCGTCATCTCCAAGGTAGCCAAGCGGCGCTGCAACCGCCAACTTGTACAGGCGCGACTCGGCGTCAAACAGCTTGGTTTCGGCGTGTTGCAGCATGGTTCCAGCCACGCGCTCTCCCCATTGGCTATCGCGGGCGTCGGCGCCGTAAAGAAGGTCGGTCACGCGCAAATAGAACGGGCCCTGCACGCCTTCGGTGCTGTCGGCGATCAGGATCTCGCCGAGGTGAACGGGTTCGTTGGGGCCGACGCGGAAGCGGATCTCGGTGACCGAGTCGCCCGTGATACGTCCCACTGGGGGAAGGCCTTCGCTGCTCAACGAGGCCCTCACTCGGACCGGCCCCTTAAGCGTTGGAGGGGGGAAGGTGAATGGAGCAGGCCTTGGCCTGTTCGAGGGGCCTTGTATGCCCCTAGGCTCTGCCGGTTTTCCTGTTTGCCAAACTGTCCGATGTCCCCTCCTAACCCAGCCGGAGGCGCGGTTTGATCCCTGTATGGGCAACGGCTAAGCCAGCCATCCCGCTGGCCAACACGGTGGTTCTCGTGCGCCTCCTTCCTATACTCGTCCTGATGCCGCTCCTGTTGGCTGGCCTAGCCCCCATCCAGGCTGGCTTGGTCCCCGACGGGGTAGAACCGGTTCTCGCCTCGGAGCCCCTTGCACGTGGCGGCATTGAGATCGGTGAAACCACTCGTGGCGAGGTAGCACCCAAAACCATCGATGGCGACCCTTCCGACTGGATCGGTACAGGCACCCGTCTCGGTGGGACCACGATCTACAGCCATGGCGAATACATCTACCAGGATTTCCTCTTCGACGACGCAGGCGCAGACGACGGGCGCGATGCTGCACGGTTGTCCACGCTGGCTCCTGTGGTGGCACAAGAGGCGCGCCTCTTCCGGACGGAGAGCCTCGCGCAGGCACTGGGGGTCCAATTCGGGGCAGGCGCGGCCGACCCGACTGGCGGAGTCGCCGTCGCCCGCCAGTGGTACGGCGATGCCCAGGTTCCCGCCGGCGCCCAGGGTGCCGCCGACCTGGTCGAGGTTCGACTGGCCGCAACAGGGGACTCTCTCCAGGTTCTCGCCCGCTTCGTCGCCATGACAGAGCAACATGACCCCGCCATCTTGGTGCTGGTCGACACGGAGGATGGCTTCGCCGAGCGCATGGTCCCCTATGGCGCGGGACTGCAAACCGCCGCTGAGTGGGCTTTCCTGGTGACACCGGGCGGAATCAAGGCCCACGACCTTGTGGCCGAGCACGACGTGGCCTTGGTCGGCGCCGCCGTGGCCGTGGATCGCGCTGGCTTCACCAATGCCATGGAATTCACGTTGCCCCGAGCCATGCTGGAAAAGGACGGCCACGTTCGGCTGGCGCTGGCCTCTGGCTTGTCTTCGCCCGCAGGTTTGGTTCCTGTCTCAACGGGCAACGGCTGGTCGAATCTGCTCAACGTCGCGTTCCGCCAGGAACCCGTTTGGCTGTGGAACGACCAATCACAGGCGCTGGCACTGCACGATGGTAACATCGACACCATGATGCAAACCCTTGATCTCCACAGATTGGAGGCTGGCGCGACGGAGGCTTGGCAGCCCACGGCCGGCTACCACGAGCGGACGATGCGCTCCGACCCCGCACGGTCGCGTGAGACCGGTCAGGACGGCGTGTGGCAGCCGTACGGGCTGTATGTGCCGGCCTCGTGGAGTCCCGATGCCACGTCGCCAGCGACGTTCTGGTTGCACTGGAGGGGCGGGACAGTTCACCAGGCGGCAGCCTGGACGCCCCGCGTCTTCCTTGAACTGGGAGAACACCTCAACGCCATCGTCGCCGTTCCCCATGGGCGAGGCACTGCCGGCTGGTACGTCGGTGAAGCGCACCGCGATTTCTGGGAGGTCTTCGACGATCTGCACGATTGGGTCGCCATCGACGGCAGCCGCCGCTACCTGTCAGGCTACTCCATGGGGGGCTACGGCACCTATCTGTTCAGCCTCCTGTACCCCGATCGGTTTGCCGGGGGCTACAGCATCTCGGGAGCATTGACCCAGGGCGCCTGGCTGGGCGCCGATGACACGGGCCGTGACTCCGTTGAGGCTGACGGGGACGCGCGCCGGCAGTTGATTTTCCCCCTGCTTGAGAACGCCCGAAACCTCGGCTTGGTGATCCACCATGGCACGGACGACGAATTGGTGCCGGTTTCAGGCATTGCCCGCGTGGCCGAGCGCCTCATGGACTTGGGCTACACCCATCGGACGTATCTGTTCCCCGGCTACGAGCATTATACCCAGGCGATTGCCGACGAGTGGGCTGAGGGCGCCCGTTTCCTCGCCCAGCAAGTGACACCCGATTCGCCGGGCCGCGTGACCTACGTTCGGGTGCCTGCACTGGAGGACGCCGTTTCGACGATCTACGCGCCGGCTGGGCCGGAACCCCTGGATGTCGGGCGGGCGTACTGGATTGAGGACATGCAGCCACGCCAGGCTGAGGCGTCGGACCCTTCGGTCCTGGCTCGGGCCGATGTCATTTCCTGGGCGTTGCCCCAGCGGGGGCGGCTGGTGCCGGAAGTGGGCGCCGCAGCCCTTGGGCATTCGACGCCCTTTGTCATGACCGGTTGGGCAACTCGGTCGCCCCACGGTGCGATGCACAACGAGTTCGACGTCGATCTTGAAAACGTGGCTCGGCTGCGACTGGACGCAAGCGGGATGGGCCTGGATTGGGCTCGGCGTATCGAAGGGGAGGTCAAAACCGACGGTCCAGTGCGCCTTGAGTTGGTAGGCTCGCCCCCATCTCCGAAAGTGAGGCTCGATGGCATGGCAACGGCAGCTTCAGTGGAGGGCGATGTCCTTGTTCTTCAGTTGCCGGCAGGCGCCCACGCGATCACGGTGAAGCCGTAAGCCGCCGGGAACTGGCCACTGGCGGCGCAAGCCTGAAGCTGATGCGTAGGGTGGCTTGGGCATGGCACCCACCGTCGCCAGGCAACTCGATCTCGAGGCCGTGCTGGATCACCTGCGGGCCCACCACGCCGAGCACCTGGAGGAGTTTCTTGAATTTCTCCGAATCGCGTCGGTGAGCGCCCAGGAGGAGCACCGCGGCGATGTGCGGCGCGCAGGTGAATGGTTGGCTGCCCGTCTGCGGCGAGCAGGCCTTGAAAACGTTGAGTTGGTTGAAACCAGCCTGCACCCGTCGGTGGTGGCTGATTGGCTGCATGCTGGGCCAGAGGCGCCGACGCTCGTGGTGTACGGCCACTATGACGTGCAGCCGGCAGGATTGGATGATGGCTGGCGGTTCGATCCGTTTGAGCCCCGCGTGGAAGACGGGCGGGTCTGGGGGCGGGGCACCACTGATGACAAGGGTCAGTTGCTGGCCCATGTTTATGCGGCCGAGGCTTGGCTGACGACACACGGGCGCCTGCCCGTGAACGTCAAGATGGTCTTCGAGGGTGAGGAGGAACTGGGAAGCCTCCATTTCAGCGAGGTTTTGGACAAGGCGGGCGACCGGTTGGCGGGGGATTTGCTGATTGTCAGCGACTCCCCGATGCTTGGTGAGGGGAAACCGGCGATTACGTACAGCCTGCGTGGCCTGTGCTACGTCCAAGTGGACCTTCGCGGTCCCGTTCAGGACCTCCACTCAGGTACGTTCGGGGGCATCGTTTGGAACCCCAACGAGGCGCTGGTTCACATGCTGGCCAGCCTCAAGGATCCAGCTACCGGCCGCATCCTCGTGGATGGCTTCTACGATGACGTCATCGAGCCGACGGCGGAGGAACGCGCGGCCTTGGCATCTGTTAGCGACAGCGACGAGGCATTCCTGGCAGGGGCGGGCACCACGGCGGGCCTTGGCGAAGCCGGGTGGAGCAACGCAGAGCGCGTTGGCCTGCGACCAACCCTGGAAATCAACGGCATCTGGGGCGGATACACTGGAGAGGGTGCCAAAACAGTGATTCCCAGCACAGCGCATGCCAAGATCAGTTGTCGCCTGGTGGCGGACCAAGACCCGGACCAGATCGCATCCCTGCTGGAATCCCACCTGCGGGCCAGGGTGCCCGATGGCATGCACATCGAGGTGTCGCACTTGGGGCACGGCCACGGTGTGCGCGCCGACCCGAACCACCCCCTCGTTGCCGTCATTGCTTCTGCCCTGGAGGAGACCTGGAACCACCCGGCAGCCTTGATTCCCGAAGGCGGCAGCATCCCAGCCGTCGCCGACATGCAGCGGCGCCTTGGGGCAATCCCGATTCTGGCCGGCTTTGGGCACAAGGATGAAAACATGCACGCGCCGGAGGAATCCTACCGTCTTGACAGCTTCAACAAGGGCCGGGAGGCGGCCGCCCGCATGCTGCACGGCCTGGCTGGCGGAGCCCCCGTGGCACAAGCCTGAAGCCCGGCATCCGGCTGTTTGCCGCGTGACCCACGTTGCGTCCCCATTGGGGGCGGTGCTCGACTGGCTGGATGCAAACCGCCAACAGCATGTGCTTGATCTGGTAGAATTTGTTCGAATTCCTTCGGTCAGCGCGCAGGAGCGCCATGGCGCCGACGTGCGTCGGGCTGCGCAGTGGCTGGCGCAACGCCTGGAAAAGGCGGGCCTGGAGAATGTTGCTTTCGTCGAGACCAGTAGGCACCCGGCGGTCGTCGCCGATTGGCTGCACGGGGGCCCCGGGGCACCGACGCTGCTATTCTACGGCCACTACGATGTTCAGCCCGCCGCCCAGTCAGATGGCTGGCTCCACGACCCATTTGATGCTCAAGTGCGCGAAGGACGGGTCTGGGGTCGAGGCACCACCGATGACAAGGGGCAGATGATGTGTCACGTACTGGCTGTGGAGGCGTGGATTGCAGCCGCTGGCGGCTTGCCGGTGAACGTCAAGATGGTGTTCGAAGGCGAAGAGGAAATCGGCAGCCGCAACTTCAACGAGGTGCTTGATCAGGCGGAGGATCGCTTGGGCGCCGATTTGCTCATCGTTTCCGACAACCCCATGCCCCACCAGGACCAACCCGCCATTACGTTGAGTTTGCGCGGCCTGGCGAAGATCCAGGTCGACGTGCAGGGACCGAACGCGGACCTTCACTCCGGGGCTTTTGGGGGCGTGATTCGCAACCCGCTTGAGGCGCTGGCGCAGATGCTGGCGTCGCTCAAGGACCCACAAACCGGTCGGGTGCTGGTGCCCGGCTTTTACGATGACGTGACGGAGCCCAGCGCCCTCGAACGGGATGCATTGGAGGGGCTTGGCGAACCTGACGAAGCGTACCGTGCATCGCTCGATGTGGATGCGACGTTTGGAGAGATGGGCTGGACGAACCTGGAACGCGTTGGCTGGCGCCCGACGCTGGACATCAACGGATTGTGGGGCGGCTACCAGGGGGAAGGCTCGAAGACCATCATTCCTGCCAGCGCCCATGCCAAGATTAGCTGCCGACTGGTTGCCAACCAAGAACCTGACCAAATCGCCAAGCTCCTGGAATCCCACTTGTTGCAGGCGGCCCCGCCGGGCGTGCGCGTGCGCGTGCAGAGCCTCGGCCATGGCAATGTTGTGTCGGCAAACGCCAACCATCCTCTGCTGGATTGCCTACGCCGCTGCCTTGAGGCCACCTGGGGCATTGCTCCCCTCGAACTGCCCAGTGGGGTAACGATTCCGGCAGTTGCCAACATGCAGCGGCGCCTGGGCGTGGTGCCTGCCCTGGTGGGCTTTGGCAACCGCGACGAGAACATGCACGGGCCCCAGGAGTCGTTCAGGCTATCCAGTTATGAACGCGGCAGCAAGGCGCTGGCGCGGTTGATCGCCGAGGTGGCTGCAGTTGCCTGAGCCCGCCCGGCGCCCGAGTCTCAGGGCGACTGGTCGCCCCTCCCGGCTCGCTGCCGCGCTGGCTACCGCATGGGTGCTGCTTCTTGCCGGCTGCGCATCGGAGCCTGGACCAACCACGGTGGCCCGGCCTGTGGCAGACGACCAGCGCGACGCCGGCGAGTTCTGGATGGTTTGGGTGCATGGCAACGAGACGTGGCGCCAAACCAGCCAAGGAATGTCGGCCCAAGCGATGTGCAGCGTGCTGTTCAGCCACCGCTTGGACCCGGCCCGGGCCACGCTGCGGTACGACGGCGGGCGCTACGACTTCGAGCCCGAAGCCGTTGGCGTCGTCGTTGCCTTCGATCACTGGGAGCGACCATCCCATTGTCCCCTGGCCTACGAACTCCACGCCGACCCAGGCACGCTCAGCCAACCCATGGGTCGCTACGGAACGCTCGACCTGCAGGTTCACGACGACGGCGACTTGCTGGTCAACGGTGCACCAGTCGCCCTTGGGTCGGCCGCCCGCTACACCTACCAGGGTACGGCGCAGCAGCACGGTGAAACCTACCGCTACGAGGGCGCCTTTGTCGTCGAAAACCTCGGCGCCTGGCCTTCCCGGTCGCTGATGGCCGACTGAATCAATTCACGATCCGCTTGCGCATGGAGCCAATGGCGAAGGCCGGGAACGTGAAGGCCGCCACGGCCAAGTAGGCCAGGCTCCACGGCGTCAGCCAGTTGAACGCGTCGAGGGCCAGCGCACGCAGCAACTGCACGGCGTGAGTCAACGGCAGCGCGTAAGCCAAGTGACGCACGCCGTCGGGCAACTGTTCCAGCGGGAAGAACGTGCCACTAAACAGGAACATGGGCGTGATGAACAAGAAAAACGCGTAACTGAACTGGTCGATGACCTTGACCTTGCTGGCCACCAGCAACCCGATGCCGGCAAACGCCAAACCGACCAGGAAGGCCACCGGGGGAATGGCGAATGCCTGCGGGAAGGACAGCAACCCAAACGCCGCAACCACGATCGACATGAGGGTGGCGTTGATGGCGCACCGCACCGCCGCCCAGAGCACCTCGCCGGCCAGAATGTCGTCCGGGCTTAGCGGCGTGGCCATCACAGCGTCCCAGGTCTTCTGGTAGTACATGCGGACGTAGCTGCTGTACGTGGTCTCCATGAACGCCGTTTGCATGGCTGTGATGGCAATGATGGCGGGTGCAATGAATTGGGGATACGAGTACCCGTCAACGGATTCGATGAGAGCACCCAAGCCGTACCCCAGGGCCACGAGATACAGGAAGGGCTCTGCCAGGGGCGGCACGGCGTTCACGTACCAGGTCTTCCGGTAGACTCGGAAGTTGCGGCCCACCATCGCAGCGGCGCCGCGCCAGGTCATGTCACTCACGCAGTGCCCTCCCGGTAAGCCGTAGGAAAACGTCTTCGAGGGTGGCGCGCCGGAGGATCATCTCGGCCACGTGCGGGTGGGCCTTGCGCAGCGTCGCCTGCAAGCCGGCCAGCGACTTGCCATAAGCCAGGACTCGGTC
>JBFJVP010000080.1:0-9451 GCA_041624075.1 Thermoplasmatota archaeon
ATGCACGAACGCGTCGATGACGTGGACTTCAAGGGGCGCGCAGGACTGGAACAGGTTGCCGCCGCCGTCGACCGCATCGTGGAGAAAACCCGCAACAAGTACGCCGAGTACGGCATCGACCGCCAGCCACGCGTCTTCGTGAAGGCCGACGCCGGCACCTACGGCATGGGCGTCATGGCGGTCGACAGCGGCGAGGAGTTCCTGCGCATCAACAGCAAGGGCCGCGAGAAGATGGACAAGGGCAAGGAACGCGTCAAGACCACCAGCGTCATCGTCCAGGAAGGCGTTCCAACGGATCTGCGCGTGGGCGAGGGCGGCGAGCGCGCCGTGGCCGAGCCCGTCGTCTACATGGTGTGCGGCCGCGTCGTCGGCGGATTCAACCGCGTGCACGCCAAGAAGGGCGACCAGGACAGCCTCAACGCCCCCGGCTCCACGTTCCAGCCGCTCGCATTCCTGACCCACGGCGACGGCGAACCCGGCGCCGACGAAACACCCCTTCACCCGGTCTCAGCGCACGTCTACCAGATCATCGGCGAAATCGCATCCATCGCCACCGGGTACGAGTTGCGGGTCGCCCAGGAGCCGGATTTCGAGTTGCCACGATATCCGTAGTCGACGGCGTAATCCCGGCCCGCCGTTGCCTTGGGGCGATGGGTGGCGAGCAAGCCGGCGCCGCGGCAGAGGGAACGGTCGCCGAGGTTCAAAATCCGCGGCGGGCTTCGCCGTTGAACTTCACAGGCCCATTCTTGCGCGTACGCCGAATTCGGCAACCCGCGAGTTGCATCCGCCGGCTCTCGCCTGCCAACATTAATGCCAGACGCAATGATTTCAGCGGGCATGCGTACATGGTTGATTCCAGTGGCGTTGACACTCGGCGCCCTGGCTGCCAATCCTGCGGTAACGGCCGACCACTGCCCGAACGAGGTGTTCGATCACGGCGTTCTCGTTCCAGACGTGAATCGCCGCGACGAATACCGCTACACCACGGAAGCGACCGGTCACCTCGGCCTTGAGTTCAACATCGGAGGCGCCATCCCGTGGCTTCCCGTCGTCAATCCGTGGGGGCAGCGGGACCCCCACGACCACGAGGTCAGGATGACGATCGTGTATCCCGATGGTATGACCGTTTCGGATACCTACGTCTACGGTGGGGGTATCGCCCGCTGGGACGTGCCTCCTGGAAACGTCACCCTCAGCTTTGAACTGGCGCACGATCCCGGCAGGCCGGCCACCTACGAGTTTCAATTCGCGACAAACCCGGAAAACGGCATCTGCCAGGCGCCCTAAGCGCCTCCGAAGGGGCCCGCCGGGGACCGGGCGCCGGACACGGTGATCGTCCATGGCCGCCTCCTACGCGCAAGGGCATTCCAGGCCACGTGCAGTCCCCGAGCCCATTCGTCCCAAGCTTGAAGCCGGCACGCCGGATGCCGACCCATGGCCCAGATCACCTGGCTCGGACACGCCGGCTTCGTCGTGGAGGCCAAGAACGGCAGCCGCCTCGCTATTGACGTGTGGAAGGACGCACCAACCTTTCCCGCCAACGCCGACCTGGACAACTTGGACCTCGTCGTCGTCACCCACGGCCACTTCGACCACGCCGGCAGCGCTCCCGACCTGGTCAAGGCCACTGGCGCCACCCTGGTCTGCATCCACGAGATCACGTTCTGGGCGCAGCAAAACGGCGTCCCCGAGGAGCAAATCGTGGGCATGAACAAGGGCGGCACGTTCGAGAAGGACGGCTGGAAGCTTACCATGGTGCAGGCCATCCACTCGGGCGGCTGCCCGGGCGGCGACGACCACGGCCACCACATCATCCCGGGCGGCTCAGCCGCCGGCTGGGTCATCGAGACCCCCGACGGCGAACGCATCTACCACGCCGGCGATACCACGGTGTTCCTCGACATGCAACTCATCCGGGAACTATACCACCCCGCCCTGGCGTTGCTGCCCATTGGCGGCCACTACACCATGGGGCCCCGGGAAGCCGCCAAGGCCATCGAACTGCTAGGCGTCGACCACGTCATCCCCATGCATTACGGCACCTTCCCCATCCTGGCAGGCACCCCCGACGAACTGCGAGAGCACGCCGCCCAGCACGTGGCGGTGCACGTGATGGAGCCGGGCACCTCGTTGGACGTGGACGAGATCATCGTGGGTTAGCCTTCAGGCCTGCTCCTCTTCGCGGCCCGGCGCCACGGCCTCTGGCGAATCCAGGGCAAACCACGCTACGCCGGCCGCCAAGGCCAACGCGGCGGCCACGACCAACGGGTTGCCCACGATCCACTCCTCCGCGCCGGCCAGAGGGTTGTCCAGGACGTCCAGCCGTTCGAGGCCCCAAGCTGTGGCGGCCACGAGGGCCAGAACGCCGCCGCCGATGCGCACGCGGGGGTAGGCGCGGGTTCGACTCAGCACCCAAAGGGACGGGAAGACGAGGGCGACGGCTGCCAGTTGGGCCAGTTCGACGCCGATGTTGAAGCCCAGCAGGGAGGTCATGGACGCGGAGGTGCCCAGGTTGAAGCCGGAAAGGAGGCCGGCGAAGGCGAGGCCGTGCACGAGGCCGAAGGCGCCCGCGATCAGGGGCTCGCCGCCTCGAATCAGGGGGCGAATGGCGTGCACGGCGCCCACGGCGACGCTGACGGCGATGAGGAACTCGACTGGCTTGGAGGGCAGGTTGACCCAGCCGAGCGCGGAGGCGATGAGCGTGATGGAGTGGCCAATGGTGAAGGAGGTCACGACGTGCAGGAGCCTCCAGAATGGACGCGTGGTGCCCGGTGCAGGCTGCCATACGTGGCCGACTGCCATCAGTGGGGCGGGAAGCAGCAGCACGAGAAGGAAGAGCAAGTGGTCGGCGCCCTCGCGCACATGGTCGAAGCCAAAGCGAACCATAGCCCCGAAGGCGTGTTGGGGCAGGTCTGCGGGATCAATTTCCACTTGGCGCTGGTACTGGTTGAACAGGGCGGCGGGCACTTGCTCGGCGCCAGCATAGCCGACGGTCACCAGGACCTCATGGCTTGTGTCCGCTTCCACGATGGCGTCGTAGCGAAGCCTGAATGGCTCCAGGCCGGCCGGCGGCGTGAAGCTGGTGGGGAACACGATGTGGTCGAGGCCCTCGATGTGGCGAACGACCGGGTTCTGCCAAACGATGGTCCAGTTGCCCGCCGCGCTGGAAACGGCGGTGTTGTTGGCCACGTACCCGGCCAAGAAGGGTCCATGGTCGGGCACAACCCGCGACGGGTGGCTTTCTAGGTCCAGGCCCACGGCGTCGCCCAGTTGCTTGAGGGGCAATTGGAACTCGCCCGTCACCTCACTGGCATGCACGTTGAGCACGATTCCTGTCATGCCGGGCTCGTGGGCCCCGACGCCTGGCAGGCAGATCAGGGCAGCCGCGATGGCGCCCGCTGCCCCCAGCCAGGCACCCCTGTGTCCAGCAACCATCGATCATCCATGGGCGCGGCTGTATTTGCCCGCTGCGCCCGGCTTAGGCTGGCTCCGGGGCGGCAAGCATGGCGCAGTCAATGCCGGCCTCGGCGATGCTCTTGCCAAGCAGTGCCACGCGCTCAAGCGTCTCGAGGATCGTGGAGAAGCTCAGGCACTGCCGGCAAGCCGCCATCTGCGGCTTGGAGCGGGGGGACGTGAAGACATCGATGACCGATTCACGCACGCCCGTGGGCGAGAACGAAATGGCACGGCGGATGCAGCGGTTGGCCAGCACAGTGTCGCCGGTGTTGAAGGCCCGCAGGCATTGGTTGAGGAGGTCCACGGCTTCCCGCAGTCCATCGTCAAGTGGCTTGAGAAGATCGGGGCGCATCACGTCATTGATGGCTTGCACCATTCCGGACAACTGCAGGGCATGGTCGCCGATGCGCTCCAGCAGGCGGGCCACGTAGGTTCCATACAGCGGCACGGCCGGATGCGACGCGAAGCCCGCAGCACCTCCCGCACGCCCGGCAGCGGCGGTGTACTGCTTCATCAGAAAGAGGAGAAGCCGGTCAATTTCCGCCTCGTAGCGTTCATTTTCACGGTGAATGGCATCCTGACCGCCTTCCAGCATGCGGCCCACATTGGCCAGCATCTGGACGGCGATGGCCTGCATGCGGCGAAGCCCCTTTTCCTGGCTGAGTCCATCGGTCCCAGACAGATCCTCAAGAACCACGCGGCCCGGTTCATCCTCGACCACTTGGACGCCGTGCAGGCGGGCACAGGCTTCGCCGGTGGCGGTGCGAACCGCAGCCTTGGATGCCGGCTCGTGAAGGATGATCGCCCCGTCAAAGCCTGCCGCGTAGGCGGCTAGCAGCGTGCGAAGAATCTCGTCCGGGTCGGTCGAGTCGATGTGCAGGTTTCGTATGCGGCGGGCCACGGCCCTGTTGGCACTGGCCAGAACGCGTAGTTCGCCGTCCGGCTGGCTGGCGATGCAGATCTCGTCGCCGGCGCGCAGGCCGTGTGTCTCTACCCAGTGTTTGGGCAGCGACACCGAATAGGATGCTCCGCCGCCAATCAGCTGTAACTTCCTTGTTTCCACAGTGGCAACCGAAGGCAGAAGCGGGAGGTCGAATAAGGGTGGTATGCCCAATTCTTCACCGTGAGAAGAAGGACCGGGGGCTGTTTGGGTGGCCCCTGCGCAGACTGGGCAGTCTGCTACGGAGAGGGCCAAGTTCGACGGGGGAGTGTTCCCGCCCATGGCTCACGTACGCCAAAGTGCAGGTCGCCCGAAACCGTGGATTCCCGGAGCCGCCGTCGTTCTGGTCCTCGTGGCCGCTGCCTCGACGGCTGGAGGGCTGGGCACCCAAGTGGGCGACCTGGAAATTTCTGTAGACCTTCACGAAGATCACCCCGAGGACATCGCTCCGGCCTCGTCGGCCGCTGCCCCCAGCCCGCCATTGCCCATCGTCGCGACCACAAGAGTCGCGGATGCACCGCCTGCGGTTCCCCTTGGGCGCCAGGCAGAGGAAGGCGACCCCGAGGACGCGGCCGCCAGCCCGGCTGTCCGCGGAACCAACACCGAGAACATTCCGGTGCTGCGGCTGCAGTTCAACGTGCAGACCCGGGAGATCAACGTGTTGGGCAAGCCCATGGAGATCTGGACGTACAACGGCCACGTGCCAGAAGTGGTCCGCATGACCGAGGGCACACGCGTCGAGGTGACGCTGGTCAATGGCCACTCCCAGACTCACAGTCTGCACACCCATTTCCGTGGCAACCTGATCGGCAGTGACGGCAGCAGCGACACGGCGCCGTTCCCGTTCGTGCCCCACCAGCACAACCCCACGCCCATCGAACAGAACCCCACCGGTGGCCCCTACGCGCCCCGCCACGACCGTGATGTCGCAGACCCGGGCCAGAGCTACACGTACACGTTCTTTGCAGACACGCCGGGCAACTTCATCTTCCACTGCCACGTTTTCCTGGCGACGGATCACATCGAGCGTGGCCTGTTCGGCGTCTTCGTCGTCTACCCCAAGGGTTGGACCTGGGAGGAGATGCCCGCAGACGAGTTGAATGGCAAGACCAAGGCCCGCGTCTGGGACGACCAGGGCCGCGCCTACTACGAGGACAACGTCTTCATCACGGAGGTGACGCCGCTTGCCCTGGACCATACCGGCGACGCGAGCACATCCCCGCCCACCGGCAACTCGATGACGAGCGAGTACCCCACGGCGGTCCCGACCAGCGGCTTCACGCCTGCGGCCACGGGCAAGATCCACCTGGCCAACTACCGCGCCTGGAACGACCCCTACATGGTCGGTCCGGTGCAGCCCAACGAGCGCATCATCCTCCGCGTCATCAACTTGGGAGACGAGATGCATGACTGGCACGTCCACGCCCACTGGTTCGACATCATCGACAAGACCAGCCGTGCATGGAAGCCCCTGCTCACCGACGACACCTGGCTGCTGGGTCCCGGCGACTCCATCATGACGATGATGACGGCGGGCAACCCCGGCATCTGGTTCATGCACGACCACATCGTGCCCGAAGCCTACACGGGCATGGTGCCTTGGCTCTGGATCGAGGGCGAACCCCTTCCCAACGTACGGCCCGACATCACCGTCGACAACCTGGTCGACGGGGCGGTCGTGGCGGGCAAGGAGGTCATCCTGGGAACCTCGGACAACTTCGAGGGCCGCGAGATGGTCACCGGCGTCGAGATCCGGGTCGATGGCGGCGACTGGCAACGCGTCGACGGCGTGCTCTCCTGGCGCTACGTCTGGGACACCACGGCGCTGTCCGATGGAAAGCACACCCTGGCCTTCCGGTCCTTCGATGGGCGGGACCACTCGGAGACCACGGAGATGGAGGTTGATGTTCGCAACCACGCGCCGGCCTCGGGCAACAGTGTCTTGACCACCGCGCCGGCCAAGAGCGTGCCCGGCCTGGCGATCGTCGCGATCATGGCCTCGGTGGCGGCGACTGCCTGGTACGCCAACCGGCGCCAGTGAGGTGTGGACATGCGGTTCTTGCGAGTCCTTGCCTGGCTGCTGGTGGTTGTCGTGGCGGCCGTTGCGGCATTCACGCCTTCCCTGGCCCGCATGGATGGCGTCAGCGGCCAAGCCGGCACGGGGTGCATCTGCCACGGCGACGGCGTCCCCTGGGAGGGGTTGGCTGGCCAGATGCCAGTCATCGCGATCCTGGAGGGGGTGCCCGAAGCCTACGAACCCGGCCAGCTCTACGAGTTGAGCGTCGGCATCGGCGGCGATTTCCCGTACCTCAACGGCGGTTTCGACTTGAACGCTTCAGCGGGCATCCTCTCGGTTCCCGGCGGCGAAGACAATGTCCAGATCTCGACCAGGGACACGTTTGGCGGCGTGGCTGGCGAGGCCACCCACAAATCGCCCTCGTCGCGTGCCTGGCGAGTCGACTGGACGGCGCCCCGGGAGGGCGCTGGCGAGGTGACGTTCGTGCTGGCGGTTAACTCGGTCAATGGCAACAGCCAACCCGACCAGGCGGATCTATGGAACCAGGCGCACGCCACGAGCAGCGAGATCAACCTCCCACCCGTGGCCCCGTCTCCCGTGGCGGTCCCCGGTGGCCCGGGTGCCGTCAACGTCAGTTGGCCGCAGCCCGAGGCAGCCGACATCGTGGAAATCCAGGTTCACGGCAGCACCGGGGGCGGCTTCACGCCGGCTCCGGCCACGCTGCTGACCACCCTGGGCCCTGCTGACCAGGCCGCGACGCTCCAGGATTTGCCCGCAGGCCCCTACACGCTTGTGCTGCGCGTCGTGGATGCGGGCGGACTGAGCGCCGACTCGGAGGCGGCAACGGTAACCGTTGAGGGCGCGCCTGAGCCGGTCGCCGAAGCACCCGCGCCCGACAAGGGCGCACCTGGCCCAGGCTTGGCCCTCATCGTGATGGCACTCGGGGCCAGTGCCAGGAGACGCCCATGAGCGCGTGGGCCACGCCCCATCCGGCGGTTCTCGTGACCCTGGTGGCCGCATCCCTGGGCGGCTGCCTGGGCGACAACGAAGCCACCTCCCTGGACGTACCCCTCACGCCCTTCACACTGGAGAGCGGCTTCAACGACGACCTGGGCTTTCACTGGAGGGCCATCGGTGGCGACCTGGACGGCCAGATCAACCCCGTCCTGCGCATTCCAAGTGGCACCGGCGTAGAGATCCGGGTGCGCCACGGCGCCGATGCCGGTGATCAGGCACCCCACAACCTCCGCATCGCGTTGGAGGGGGCGCCCGTGGCCGACAGCAAGGATGTTCTGGAAGCTGGAGACGAAGTGGTGTTCCAGTGGGCTGCCGATGCCGAGGGCATCTACGCCTACCTGTGCAAGTACCACGGCTTCGCCCAGGGAGCGGCGCTGGTCGTTGGCGATGTGGAACTGCCGGTCGCAGATGCCCCCGAACCGGAGCCAGACCCGGAGCCGATCCCGGTGGCGCCCCCGGAACCGGTCGCCTACACCCTTGCCAGCCAATACGACATCACCACCCAGGACCCCTTGGCACTGCCAACGCTCGATCTCCACTGGCAATCCGCCGACGGCGATACGGTCGGCCAAATCGATCCAATCCTGGAAGGCCGCGTCGGCGTACCCATGCAGATCACGGTGCGCCACGGCGATGATCCTGGCGACTTGGAAGCCCACGCATTGGCGATCTACCTGGATGGAGCCCTGTTGGCCGAAAGCGCTGAAGTCGCTACAGGCGAGGAGACTACACTGGCCTGGACCCCCGATGGCCCCGGAGCCTACACCTACGCCTGCAAGCAGCACGCCCAGATGGCGGGCAGCATCAGCGTCGGGCTGCGCGTGGTCGTGCTGGAATCGGTGCAGTCCGGCGAGGGCTTCCAATGGGAGGCCGTCGGTGGCGCCGACGGGGCCATCAACCCCACCATTGCCTTGGCGGTCAACGAGACCCTGAGAATGGTGTACCGCCACGGCAGCGGCATCAGCGACGACCAGGTTCACGCCCTGCGCATCCGCGACGCGGACAAACAGACCCTGGTGGACGGCCCCGACGTGGCTGCCGCCGGCGATGAAGCCGCCATTGAATTCGTGCCCACCAAGCCGGGCAACTACGCCTACGAATGCAAGTACCACCCGGAGACGCAGCGGGGCACCATCCAGGTGGCCTGAGCACTCCCATTTCAATGAAGGAGAACCCATGACTACGAAGAAGACCAGCCTGTTGCTTGCCCTGGCCGCCTTGTCGGCCGTCGCCCTGTCCGGTTGCACGTCGTCCGACGACTCGTCGGCGCTGTCCGGCTCTAGCGCCAAGACGATCGACATGAAGGATTTCGCCTTCCCCGGCACCGTCACCGTCCCCGCTGGCGCCACGGTGACGTGGGTGAACCGAGATGACGCCATGCACACCGTAACCGCCGCCGACGGCTCGTTTGACAGCGGCGCGATCGATGGTGGAGGCAGTTGGAGTCACACGTTCACCGAACCCGGCACCTACAGCTACTACTGCAAGCCCCACGCCAGCAAGGGCTCGGATGGCCAATACCAGGGGATGGTCGGCAAGATCGTCGTCACCTAGCCCGGCGGCACAATGGAGGAACTGCGTGGAAGCGGCAGCGGAGCAGGAACCCGGCCGGGGGACGATGTGGATCCGGGATGGGTGCCGCCTGCGGCGCCCGGGTCCCAGTGGAGCCCGTCGCTTCGCTGACTTGGCCGCTGTTCCGGCGCGCCCCTTGGTCCGCACGGCAAAGCGGCTTTGCGAACTCGGCCCGCGTTTTCCACTCGCACAGTTCCAACTGCTCAAACCACTCCACCCGCTCACCCCCTGCACTCCGTTTTCCCCACTCGCCCCACTCGCCCCCCTCGCCCCCTTGCCAGCTTTCTTCCGGCTCACCAAGCCGCGCCTTGCACGCCTGCTGGCACTTGCCGTGCTGATTGTGGCTGCCGCAGCCGTCGCCCAAGTGCAGGAGAATCCCCCGCCCACCAAGGGCACCGCGCTTGAGCCCAGCAATTGCTACCGCTGCCATGGCTCCGGCATTGGCATGG
>JBFJVP010000081.1:0-9372 GCA_041624075.1 Thermoplasmatota archaeon
GAGCGACGCCGTGGTGGCCGGCCTTGGCGAACATGGCGCTCCACATCTTGCCCGTTTCCAGGCGGTCCTCGCGGGCGTTGAAGCTGCTGAAGCGGCGGCTGAAGCCGAAGACGTGCCGTTCGACGCGGGGTTCGCCGCCCTCCAGGGTCAGCACGGGGAGGCCGGTGTGGGGGCGGACGTAGGGCCGGTCGGCGTCGACGAACTCCACCTTGTACCCCCGCAGGGCAGCCCGCTTTTCGATATCCGGGCCGCGCAAGCCGATGACGCCTGCCATGTGCCGACATGGGTAGGGTGCTTCAAGGCTGAGGTGGTTGAGGCGGCCCTTGCTTCTAGCAGCAGCCGGGCACGCAGCAGGGCTTGTCGTCAGGGTTTGAGGAAATCACATTCACCTCCATGTCGATGGACATCGACATGACATATGTAGATGATGATCTACATGAACGCTTTCAAGGCAGCACCCACTGGCCAAGTCGTGCCCAGCCTGGCAGACCGCCTTCGCACCCTCCGCGCCACCGGAAACTGCTGCACCAACCTCGAAGCCGTCACCCACGCGGCGCGCCGCGCACCAGGCCTCGACCAAGCCCACAAGCGCTTCGAAGCCCTCGCCGACCACAACCGCCTGCTGGCCTGCGCCATGATCAAACGCAGCCCCGGCCTGTGCGGGTGCGAACTCCAAGCCGGCCTCGATCTGAGCCACGCCACCATCAGCCACCACATGCGCATCCTCCAAGACGCAGGACTCATCGCCAGCCAGCGGCGCGGACGCTGGGTCCACTACACACTCACCCCAGGCACAGAGCACCTCATCCCGTAGGGAGCCCAAGTCCAACGGGCCGCCCCACTACAGATTTCGATCACAATAGCCGCTGCTACCCGCCTCAGGGGTAATCCGCGTCGCCGCCAACACGCCGAGCGGGGCAGCAATGAGCAACACGAGGCCAACCCAATCGCCGCCCGTCACGAAGCCCAAGCCTACAATACCGACCGTGATCGAAGTGAGCACGAGCAGAACCGCTGCAAGCTTGCGGAAGAAATCGAGCCAAGTCCGGCGATGGACGCTCATGGAATAGGAAGGGCCGGGGGCGGGATTTGAACCCACGACAGCAGAACCACAATCTGCTATGTTCACCAGCTACACTACCCCAGCCAGGTAGCGGAGCCGGCGAGACAGGCATCTGGTTTAACCGTTGCGAGAAGGGGGCCAGCCCCTGCGCCACCCAGCCAGACCCAGCAGCAACACCACCAGCCCCGGCCCAGGACCCGGTGTGTACCGCTCGAGATCGTACCACGGAGCCGCCTGCTTGGCGTACGCGTCTTCCGTCAAAACCGTCAACCACCGGCTGTGCTCAAAGAGAAGATCCCCCGTATCCACGGACACCACAATCTCCGTCAAACCGCTTTTGCCCGGCACCACCAACCAATTCGTCGACAAGGTGCCACCTTCCGGCACCGTGGCAAGGCGCTCCCCCAAATCCTCGCCACCCACCGTCAGCCGCGTGTAGGCAACGACCGAATGACCCTCCCGCACCGCCGGCTGCCGATCATTGAACTTGTTAGCCAGATCCAACCGCACGGTCGCCTCATGCGACTCAGCCAACCTGGGAACCACCAGAACTGGCTCCAACCCGCGCAAAGCCGTCGCATGGCCAGCATAATCCCCAGCCAACGTCTGAAAGAAAGCCACCGCCCGGTACCCTGACTCGCCGCTGGCACGCAGAGGCCGAGTATCCAGATACGCGCGACCGCTTCCGTCGGGCTGAATGCCCACTGGTCCGCGCACCAAGAGTCGCCCGGATTCACCATTGCCTTCGACGTTGCTGTACGCCATGACCTCCCCGCGCACTGCGTTGGTCCCATTGGTAATCACGTCGACTCCAACCCCCAGCGACCCAAACGCATCCGGCTCGGGCGCCACAAAGCCAGCTACATCAGGTGCGTCCGGGGCAAAGCCCACGACGAACGCCGTGGCGCCACCAGACCCACCATCCTGAACCTGCGCCGAAACCACGACCAGATCCTGGGCCACGCCCAAAGCATCACTGAGCTGAGTGACATTGATCAAGGACTGGGCAAAACCTCGCCCATTAGCCCAAGTGCTTCCCAGCGAAACCGACACCAGGCTCGTCGTCGCGCCCGCCAAGTCAGGCAAGACCGCGTCAACAGGCGTCGGTTGGCCGGGCAGCGAATTCTCTTCCGGCAAGCGTACAGGGTCGCCGCGGGCAGCCCATGCAGTCCACGTGACCTCCGCGCCGGGCACTCCCGTCGCCACACGAGGCTGCAACTGGTCCCCGAGGCGAAGCGTGTGCGCAGCCAGCCAAACATCCGGCCCGGCAGCCACATCCCGGAAACGCGGGAGATCCGACTCCGGCAACCGAATGCCCGCACCTAGGTCCTCGCCAAGGCGAACCGCGGCCAATTCGACGGCCATGGGAAGAATAACTTCCGATGCCGAACCAAGAGGAAACGGGCCGCCCAAAGGCCCCGCCGACTCCTGGGCTGTAACCTCCAACGTCCACGGCCGAGGCGCCAGAGGCGACGCGGCCGCTAGGCCCGGAAGCGCCCGGTGCCCGTCAACGTCAAACATGAACGTCGAGGCACCCGACCGGACGCCCGTCACCACAATCAACCCATCCGTCAGTGTCGCGACCACTTCCTTCTGGGCCGGCGTCGGTGGCAGGTTGAGCTCCAAGTCCACTTCCAAACGCAACCCAAGGCTGGCCTTCCAGCCCGAATACGGGGCAGCCGGGTCCGTGGGCGTTGGCTCCTGGGACTTCCAGGTTTCAGGCCCGTAGATCCACCGAACCTCTCGCACGGACATCTCCAAGCCCTGGCTCGCTACAGGAGGCACGGCGAAGGCCATGAGGACGATCAGCAGGACAACGCCAAGGCTTAGGCGGGACGGCACAGAACGGGCAACACCTGCGCGGCGGTAAACTCTTGGGTGCAAACCTGACGCGTCTGCCACCGCCGCCGACCCCGCCCGGATCAACTGCCCAGACCGTGCCGCGCCGCTTCCTCAGCCGGCAGGCGTGACCAAGCCTCACCCATGAAGTAGCGCGTGAAGTGGCGATCACGGCGCTTCTCCACCAATCCCGCATCCGTCAAACGCTTGACGTGCCAATTCACGGTGCTCGCCGCAATGCCAAACTGCTCGGCAACGTCACACTGCGGCACCCCGGGGTGCTCCACAATGTGCTTGGCGATGGCGCTAGTGGTCTTGTTGCGCAGCGCGGCAACGACCTGCTTGCGGCCATTGGCGTACAGGCCGCTTTGCTGGTCGAAGAATCGCACATAGCGACCATCCTTGATGCTGATCACCAACTCATTGCGCTCCAGAACCCGCAAGTGGTAGTTGAGCGTCGAACCGCCGAAGCCGACCAGGTTGGCAAGTTCCACCATGCTGATACCCGGGTGCGCCCGGACGGCGTCGTACACCTGTTGGCGGCCGGGGTGTTCCAGTACCGCTCGCCCCTGCACTCGCGCGTAACCGGCAACGGCAAGCCCGCCAGCGCCAACGACTGCCTTGGCCTGTCCCCAGAGCCAGACTGCAACGGCCACTAGGACGGCGCCAACCCCGACCACGGTGAGTGCCCCGGCCCAGTCGTAGGAATGGGACTGCTTGCCATAGGTAACCATGGTGAAGTCGCCATTGCCCTCCAAACGAGTGGAAGTCATGGAGCCACTCAAGCCATAAGGCACCAGAGTGAAACGCCCCTCAATCTTGAGGTCTTCACCTCGCAGGTGGTGCACCGTCGCGTCGTCACCCTCAATGGTAAGCGTGCCTTCGGCGTTGGGGAGAAGCGCCGAACCTGTGGCGGTCGTGGTGAGCCATGAGCCGTGGAGGGTTGCGGGAACGCTGATGAATGTCAGGGAGAGCTTGCCACTTCGAACATCGAATTGGAAGTACTCATGCACCAATTCCGTGTGGCTGCCGCCGCCGATCCAGGAATCACTGACCGGATCGTAGATGCTGCCCGGCCGCTCCTCTTCGCGTTCACTGGCTTCGAAGACGAATCGATCGTCAGGGGTTTGGACGTCCAGTTGGGCGCCGAACATGAAGAGGTCAAAGGGCCCTGCGGTGGTTGCCATGCCGGAAGTGGACCGGGCCTGATAGGTGCCTGCATCCAATGTGTAGCGGAAGGGCACGGGCCGGTTGTCCAGTAGCTTGGCCTGAACCGTGTATTCAACTTCGCTCCGGATGGTGAGGTCTTCTGCCAAGGCGCCCAGCAGAAGCGGTTGGCCGCCGGCGCGACGGTGGAGGCTCAAGTCGGCATCGTAGGCAAGGAGCTTGAAGTCGCTGAGGCGGTCGCTGAGGACGGCTTTGCCACCGTCGAGGGTGAGCTTGACGCGTTCCGACCGCTCCCCGATGGTCAGTTGGGCATTGGGGTCGTCGCTCACGCGGTAACCAAACGAGCGGTGGACAACGCGGTACAGGTCGCCGTCGGTCACTGTGAGCACGGCTTGCACGTAGCCGCCAGTGCCCTGCAGCAGCAGCGCGCCGTCGGGGGTGTCGGCGCTGCGCTCGCCTTCAATCGTCCAAGGTAGGTCGGCTCGCACCTCCAGCGTGCCCATGGCGCCGAGGGCCGGGGCTGCCACGACGAGGGTCGTAAGCAGGGTGATCGGGACGTACCAACCTTCCTTCATCCAAGCTAGCACGCTTGTTCAAGGTTTAAAACTCGTTTGGTGGCTGTGCCTACGCATCAGGAGGGGAAGCGTCGAAACGTAGTCGAAACCCTGCGCGCAGCAGGGCCTTGTTTTTGCCTGGTTTGGCCGCCTGGCGGACCCAAGGGGCCGCTGCGGGGCCGCTCGTTTGGATCGGCATTGGTCAGGCCGCGTGGGGCCTAGCTTTGGCTGTGGCAGCCGTCGCAATCCATGATGCTGCCACCTTCGACGCTCCATTGGGTCCAATCGGCGATGTGGTGAGCAAAGGGAACGGCGTCGGCAGTCTCCAGCGCGGTGTAGAGCGTGTTGGGTGATGCTTCGGCGGTTGGGATGGGGATGCTGTCGACAGTTTGCATGACCGCATCCTGGCCGTCCGGGAAGCCCAGCTTCCAGTAGGCCGGCTGGGGCCAATGGCCGCTGAGGTGGCAGTTGTAGCAGCCGCCTCCACTGGTTGGAGTGCCATCGCCGCCGGCGGAGTGGCAGTAGTCGCACGCGCTGCCGTATCCGCTTTGGGTGTCGGCGTAGTCCTTTTCGGCGGCCACGAGCGGGATGTGGGTCAGGTGGATGTTCTCGGGGGAGCTGAAGCTGAAGGTGTGGCAGTCGGGGCAACTGGTGACGTAGCCGTGCTCCAGGCCGGGGGATTCGAAGGCCAACGGGTCGAGCAGGGCCAGGTCTTCTGGCAGCAGTGGTTCGTCCACGCCGAGCTTCATGGTCTTGTGGTACAGGGTTGCGGTTTCTGCGTCCACGTTGGGGTTGTGGCAGAAGCCGCTGCAACCAAACGCATCCTGGATGGCGCCGTGTTGGCTGGACTGGGCCAGCAGCGTCGCCGGGTCCTGGGTGCCCGTGTAGGACGGCGTTTCTCCGGCGGCGTTGGTGAAGCCATCCTGGTGGATGACTGGCTGTAGCCATTGGTGGCATGCGCTGTCGCACGTCTCGGGGTAGACCGGGTGCTGGGGTCCCCCGGCGGGGTGGCAGTCCTGGCAGTCGCTGTCGGGGTCGTGGTTGCCGCGGCCTTCGGTGTTCCACTGGCCGTAGGACGGGCCGCTTGGTCCCCGCATCCAGGTGACTTGGCTTTCGGGTGTGTATGTGTACGCGGGTGGCCCGGGTGGTGCGTGGCAGCGCTGGCAATCCACTTCACCGTGTCCTGGCGAGTCGGCGTGGCTCGGGGCCGCAGCGGGTTGGTGGCAGTCGCTGCACGCCGATGCGCCTGTACCTTCGGGGTGGATGTTGTGGCCGGCCACGCGGTGGCAGTCCTGGCATTGGCTCTCCAGTTGCGCAAACGTTGGCACCTGCGGCTCGTGGGCGGCGCCGTGGCAGCTTGCGCAGTCGTCAGGGCCAAAGCCGGGGTCGTGGGGCAGTTGCGCCAGCGTGGCCTGGGCGTGGCACTCGGCGCCCATGCAGGAGGGCTGAGTGTCGCCGTGGTCCTTGTGGCAGTTGTCGCAACCCTCCTCGGCCAGGGCGGTGTGGCTGTTGGCGCGACCGCCCGGTGCGGCTGGAAGGGGCGTGCCGACGTGGCACTGCTGGCACGAATCCTGGATCTGTTCGAAGCTCGGGAAGACCAGTTGGTGGCCGCCGTGGCAATCGACGCAGTCGCCGATGGAAGCGGCGTGGTCCGGCAGGCCCGCCAGGTGGTTGGGGTCGGTGGCCTCCGCCACGTGGCACACGGTGCATTCGCCAACTCCCAGGTGATCTCCTTCCGGAACGTGGCAGTTGCGGCACCCAGTGGCAACGCCGGATGCATCCAGGGTCAGCACGCTGGCGTGGGGCGAGGCCACGACGGTGGCTTGCTGGCTGGCGTGGCAGTCGTTGCAGGTGCCATCGAGCCCGGCAGGGTCGGGGTGGGTGATGTCGTGGGCGGTGCCGTGGCAGGAGCCGCACTCGTCGGCTGGGACTTCCATGTGGCCCAGTTGGCGCAGGCTCCACGGCGTACCTGGTCCATGGCAACCGGCATCGAGGCAGGATGGCAATTTGACGGCGCCCCGGGTGTGGTCGGTGTGACACGCCTTGCAGTCGCCGCCCAACTTCGCGTGATCGCCCGTGGGTTGCTGGGTGTGGCAGTCGGCGCAGGACTCCAGTTGCTTGAAAGAGGGCATCCGGACGTCGTGGCCGCTGCCGTGGCAGGACTGACATTGCGCAACCGGGAAGTCAGCGTGGCCGACCGATTCCAAGGCATCGCCTAGGTGGCAGCCGCTGGCGTCGCATCCCGCAACACCCACCAGGTTGGAGTCTGGCTCCGGCCGCCCAGGACCCGAGGAGGTGAGCCCAGCCAAGCCGTGGGGCGCGTGACAAGTTGTACAGGAGACCTCTGCCAGTGCGCTGTGAAGCGCGGGCTTGGCGTGAATCGCCTTGGTTTCGGCGGCGTGACAATCGGTGCAGCCCTCTTCCAGTCCTGCCCGCCCGACGGCACTCATCTCATGGGCGGGCCCATGGCAGTCGACGCATGCCTGTGCGTCCACGGGTGCGTGACCGGGGACAACGGCTTTGCCGCCCCGCATCGATGTGGCGTGGCAATCCGCGCACGCAACCACTTCTTGGTCGTGCTTGGCGTGGCAGTCACTGCACGACAGCCGCTCGATGGTGCGGTGGTCGCTGGGGGAAGCCGCGCTAACGGCGGTGGAACTCGCGGCAGGGTGGCAGCTCTGACACGCCTGCTGCAGGTTATCGTAGTGAAGCTTCAGGGGCTCGTGGCCGGATTGGTGACAATTCTCACAGGCACCGCCCTCGGCGTGCTTGGCAGGATCCAACGCCGCGCCTCCCGCAGCCTGCTCATCGTGGCAACCTGCATCCGTACAGCCTCGAACATTGGTCGGCGTCTTCAGACCGTGGCCGTCGTGGCACGATCGGCACCCCTTCTCCAAGTCCGCATGCGCGGCCAACTCCTCATGGAAAGAATCACCCTTATCGTCGTGGCAAAACGTGCAGTCCTCGGTTTCCAGGATGCGTGCCGGGAAGAAGTAGCCCGTTTCCTGGGGGTCGTGGGGCGAGTGGCAGTCGGCGCAATCCTCTTGGTAGCGCTCGTGGCGCGCCGGCAGCGGCGAATCACCCATGGGGCTGTGGCACTTGACACAATTGGCGTCGGGAACGGTCGTGGACCAGTCATCCCCACCCAAGTCTTCGGGGTCGTAGTCCTTGGTGACCCAGTACTTCCACACGTGCCTGGCAGAGGTCAGCATCAGGTCAACCTGTCCGCCTGAGCCGGGCCCTGTGTGGCAGTCCAGGCACTTGGCGGTCTCGTTCTCGTGGTGCTTGAGCATCACCAGGTTGCGGCCGGGGTTGTAGTAGGACTCAACGGCGGGCTCCATGACATGGCATGTGTCGCTACAAAATTCGGGGTCCTCGTGGTAGTGCCATAATTCGTAGGAAACGAACGCGGCGGCAGGGACCGCCACAGCCAGCAAGGCGAACGTCGCCAGGGCCAAGTGGCCGCTGCGTCCCAAAAGCAGCCACGCGACGGCAAAGACCGTGGCCGCCAGGGCTGCCACCAGCAGGAGAGCCAGCGGTGCCGGAACCTCCGGCTCTCGCAGGGGGCCCGTGCCCGAGGTGCCAAAGATCAAGTCGGGCCGCAACGCGACCATCAGAGCTACGACGGCGCCGGCGGTGAAGGCAGAGAGGGCAATTCTGCCAAGAAGATGCGCTTGTCCACTACTATTTTCGACGTTGCCGGGACCTGTCAAACGCTACCACGCTAGGTACAGGTGGCGACTTGGCACTAAAGACCGTCACTCCGGACAGGTCCCAGAGCCGAACCGGTCCGAGGCGTGGCAACTATCCGATTTGCAGCGGGGACTGGTTGCCGCGCACGGCCCGAATGGCAGCCGCCCGGTCCTTTGCCCCGTAGACGAACGAACCCGCGACGGCCACCGTTGCCCCGGCGCGCTCGCACACGCGCGCGGTTTCGCCGTTGATGCCGCCGTCGACCTGGATTTCCAGGGGTGTTTCCCGGTTGGCTCGCTTGGCCATCTCGGCGACACTGCGAATCTTTGGCACCACCTCCGGAATGAACGACTGGCCACCAAATCCGGGGTTCACGGTCATGCACAAAACCATGTCCAAGTCCTTGATCACGTACTCGAGCACGCTGGCCGGCGTGTGCGGGTTCAGGGCGACTCCTGCCTTCACGCCCAGGTCCTTCATTTGCTGGATGATCCGGTGCAGGTGCGGCACCGCCTCCGCGTGAACGGTAATCGAATCGGCACCCGCCTTGGCGAAGTCAGCCACGTAGCGTTCGGGCTCCACGATCATCAGGTGGCAATCCATGGGCAGTTCCGTATGGGGCCGGATGGCCTTGGCCACCATGGGCCCAATGGTGATGTTGGGGACGAACCGGCCATCCATGACATCGACATGGATCCAGTCCGCGCCGGCTTCCACGACCGCTTGCACCCCTTCGCCCAATGCGGCAAAGTCGGCCGACAGGATCGAGGGGGCCACCTTCAGCACGGGCAATCGCCCCCGAATGGAGTCTGTGGTCTTCCGAATCCGGCTGCTTGCCGGGGTCCAGGGGGGTGCGTCATCAAGGGGCGCCACCCGGGCGCGACTGATGAAGGAAGCGATCGTCAGCCGCTCGCGTCGCCATGCTTTTTCGCCGCGGGGTCCGCTACCTGTTTGAGCAGTTCAGCGAGCAATTCGGCCACTTCGTCTCGCTTGCCCCTGTCGTAAAGTAGAATGGTCTTGCCCTCGGCGTCCCGTTCCTCCAGCAAGCCGGCAGCC
>JBFJVP010000082.1:0-9360 GCA_041624075.1 Thermoplasmatota archaeon
CCTCCTGCCCGAGGCTTGTTCCGGCCATTGGGCCAAACCTCCCCATCGCAAGCCACGCAAGCGCGGCTCGGTCCCGGCAGCTTTGACTTCACTCGCTTCGCTCATTCAGCCAAACCTCCCCATCACAAGGCCCTCACGGGCCTCGGTCACGCGAGGTTTAACTTCACTCGCTTCGCTCATTGGGCCAAACCTCCCGCTTGCAAGCCACGCAGGCGCGGCTCGGTCCCGGCAGCTTTGACTTCACTCGCTTCGCTCATTCAGCCAAACCTCCCGGTAATATACTCCTCCGTGAGCTTTTCCCGGGGGGTTTCGAAGATGCGCTGGGTGGAGCCGGATTCGACGAGTTTCCCCTTGTAGAAGAACGCGGTCCGGTCGCTCACGCGGGCCGCCTGACTCATCGAGTGGGTAACGATCACGATCGTGACATCCCGCTTCAGCTCCATGATCAGGTCCTCGATCTTCTGCGTGGCCACCGGATCCAGCGCACTGCACGGCTCATCCATCAGCAGAACACTGGGCTTGACCGCCAAGGCCCGCGCGATGCACAGGCGCTGCTGCTGGCCGCCCGATAGGCCCGTACCCGGCGTGTCCAGCCGATCCTTGACCTCGTCCCACAAGTGCGCCTTCTCAAGCGCCCACCGGACCACATCGTCCAGGTCCTTCTTCTTCATCTTGGGCTCGTGCAGCCGCACACCGTAGGCGACGTTGTCGTAGATGCTCTTGGGAAACGGGTTGGGCTTCTGGAACACCATTCCCACGTGGCGCCGCAACGCGGCGGGTTCCACATCGGACCCGTTGACATCCGCGCCGTCAAGCGTGATCGTGCCATCGTGACGGGTGCCCTCGATGACGTCGTTCATGCGGTTGAGGCAGCGCAGAAGCGTCGATTTTCCGCACCCGCTGGGGCCGATCAAAGCGGTGACCTGGTTGCGCGGCACGTTCAGGTTGATGTCCCAGAGCGCCTGCGTGTCGCCGTAGTAGAAGTCGAGGCCCTGGATGACGATGAGTGCGGGCGCCGCAGCCCCGTCACGGGGCGGTAGGACGCGTCGCTGGGGCCGGGGCCCATCAGGGTTGACAGCGGGCGCCCGGGTGGCGGGCGGTGCCCCAGTCCCAGGGGGGTCGGATGGGAGATCGGTGACGGTTGTCATGATTACCACTTGATCTTCTTGGAAAGGCGGTGTCGCAGCACGATGGCGGCGAGGTTGAGCAGGAGGGTTGCAGCCAGCAACACTACGATGGCCGCGCCGGCGTCCTCGATGGCTGCGCGGCGGGAGTCCTGGGCGAGGAAGTACGCCCGAACTTGCAGGGGCGTACCGACGTCAAGCGGACCGAAGCCGAGAATCGTCGTAAACGTGGGGATGCCGATCACCAGTAGGGGCGCGGTTTCTCCGGCTGCCCGGCTGAGGGCGAGCACTTGTCCGGTTAGGATGCCGGGTAGCGAGTAGGGCAGAACGTGGTGGCGAATGGTTTGCCACTTGGTGGCTCCGAGTCCCAGGCTGGCTTGCCGCACGGAATCGGGGACGGTCTTGAGCGCCTCCTCGGTGCTGACGATCAGGATTGGCAAGATGAGAACGCCAAGGGTCAGGGCAGCCGCCAGGTTGGTGGCGCCTGCGGGTAGGCCACTGATATCCGACATGAGGCGGACGAAGATGGCCAAGCCGAGCAATCCGTACACGACGCTGGGAACGCCGGCCAGGTTGCTGACGGTTGCGCGAATCCAGTCCGTCAGGCGGCGTTTGGGAGCGTACTCGTAGAGGTAGATGCCCGCGGCGGTGCCAACGGGGACCGCAAACAGCATGGTCATCACCAGAACGACGAGGCTGCTGACCAAGGCGTCCACGATGCCGCTCTGGCCGCGCCGGATGCCGGAGGGACTGTACCGGCTGGTCCAGAATGCCAAGTCCATGAACGGCAAGCCATCCATGAGCAGCCGGGTGAGCAGTACGATCAAGGCGATGAGACTGAACGAGGCGCCCGCCAAGAGAATGAACTGCGCCCACTTCTCCTTGCGCCGCCGCGCCTTGAGGCTTCCGTCCGCCTGCAGGAGGAGGCTCACAGGTTACCTCCGTCGATTTCCCGGTAGCGCTTGACGAACCGCTGGGCAACCAGATTGAGCGCCAGGGTTAGCAGGAACAGGGTCAACCCCACGGCGAAGAGGCTGGTGAAACCGGGCCCGTCCTGGGGCACGTCGCCACCGGTGCGTTGCACGATGAACGCCGTCATGGTCTGGATGGCATCGACGGGGTTGAAGGTGAGCGTGGGCTGGGTTCCGGCGGCCATCGCGACGGCCATGGATTCGCCGATGGCCCGGGCGACACCCAGCACAAAGCTGGCGACGATGCCGGACAGGGCAGCGGGCAGGACGACGTGTCGCGTGGTCTCCCACTTGGTGGCGCCCAGGCCGAGGCTGGCCTCGCGCAGGTGGCGGGGCACGGCGCGAATGGCGTCTTCGGACAGGCTGGTAATGATCGGGAGGACCATGATGCCAACGACGATGATGGCGTTGAGGGCGCTGAAGATGAGCGCGGATTTCTGGCCAAACAGGTAGTAGAGGGGCTTGCCCTCCTCTGTTGCACTTTGAATCACGGGGCTGATGACGTGCAGGGCGAAGAAGCCGAACACGATGGAGGGAATACCCGCCAGGACCTCAAGAACCGGCTTCAGGACGCCGCGCACACGCACGCTGGCGTATTCCGCGAGGTAGACGGCCGTGGCCACACCGATGGGCAATCCGATGATGATGGCGCCAACCGTGACCAGCAGCGTTCCCGCAACGAGGGGAAGCACCCCGAAGCTGCCAGCACTGCCTCCCTCTGACAGTTCGACGGTGCCGGCGGCGCGCCACTCGGTCCCGGTGAGAAACTCGACGATGGAGACTTCGCGGAAGAATTCGATCGAGTTGGAGACGAGGACGTACAGGATGAAGCCCAAAACCAGGAAAACACTCAGGCCGGCCAGGAAGAACACGAAGCGCGCGGCCTGGTCGCCGAGCCTGGCCTGGGCGCGCAGGCGAAGGTTCTCGACGGTGGCATTGGAGCGGACGTTCATGGAGACACCCTTGGGGTTGTAATCTGCAGGTTAGCGGTTAGCCCATGAGTCTATAGAGACTCAATGGAAACTGGCACCCACGACGGGTTTTGGGCCAAGAGGCCATGCAAAAAGCCGGTGGTTTGCCGGCACCCCGAGACCGGATGGTTCCCGGTTGGAACCTCTTGGTATTGTCGCGTGCGCGGGGCACTGGGACAGATGTCTGCTTGCCGCGAGCGAGAAGGGGAGGAGGTACGAGTCGAGCCCTAGGCCTCCAGGGCCCTCAGCATCTCGCCACGGGTGTGGTCGTCCAGCGCCACGTACCCCACTTCGGGCACGAGCGCTTGGCCCCCTTCAGGGTGGAACACGTAGCGGAAGTAATCGGCCAACAGGCCCGTGGGGATGCCATTGGTGACGATGTAGATGGGGCGGCTCAGGGGCGAGTACGCGCCATTGGCCACGGTTTCCGCCGTCGGCTTGACACCCTCGATCGCGACCAGCTTGACGCGGTCCTTGTTCTCCAGGTAGTAGGCGTAGCCGAAGTAGCCGATGGCGTACTGGTCGTCCTTCAAGCAGGTGACCAGCACGTTGTCGTCCGGGCTCTGCTGGACGCCGGAGCCGCTGCGGGGCTCGCCCTCGTGCAGGATGACCTCGTTGAAGTACTCGTACGTGCCCGAGTCGCTGTCGGGGTAGCACAGGCGAATTGGCTGGTTAGGGTAGCCGTTCTTGACATCGCTCCAGCGCGTTGCAGGCTCGTCCGAACGGAAGATGTGCTCCAGTTCTTCCACGCTCAGGTCGTCGGCGAAGGTGTTCTCATGGCTGACGACCACCGACAGTCCGTCGAAGGCGATCTTCCACGGAACCGGTTCCACGCCGTTGGCTCGACACTTCGCCTTTTCGGAGTCCTTGATGGCGCGACTCATGTCGCCCAAGTCCAGTTCCTTGTTGCACAGCCCGCTGACGCCGGCGCCGCTGCCGCCGCCGCTGACCTTGAATTGGATGCCTCGGGCGAAGCCGAAATCCTCGGCCCACACCTCAGCCAGGGGAAGCACCGTGCTGCTGCCGGCCTGGATGATGGTGTTGCCTTGCAGGGTGCCGCCGGTGGCGGAGCCGTAGATGGCCTCGTCGCCGCCGCCTCCAGTGCAGCCGGAGAGGGCAATGGCAGCCAGCAAGACGGTGGACAGCGCGGTGAACATCTTGGAGTTCATGGTGCTCTGGGCGCCCCTGACCCTCAGGCAACGATAACCCCAACCCTCGGGGTCTATGGTTTCTCTATAGTTGGCATCGGGCTGCCACTTGTCTGGTTTCGCTTGACACTCTGCAGATGAAGGCTAGAAACGGACCCCCTGTGGCGCCAGCCATGACCCGATCCGCTCTCTTGCCCCGCCGATCACACATCCACCTTTCCGTGGACCCACCCGCAAGCCCAATCCGGCCTGGTCAACGGGCACGGGTGGCTATCCGCGTGGAGGTCAGGCGGGGTGCGGCTGCGTCGCTGCGCCTCGTGGCCGAGGGACTAAGCGACGGCTGGACAGCCCGATTGCCCCTCACGCACCTCGTGGTGCGGCCCGGCCAGCCGATGCGACTGATGGCGACCCTCGCGGTTCCCCCGCAGGCAACTACCGGTGATCGGCAAACCCTCCGCATTCAGGTGCGCAGCCAAACCCACGATGAGGCTGGCATGCAAGCCACCTACCGCATCGAGAAACTGGTGGACCTGGTGGTGGCCTAGTCCCCGGGGTGCGCCGCATTGGGCTGCCACAGCACTTCATCGTGCCCGAGGGCAACGGCGGCGGCACGGCTCCACACGAAGAACGAGTCGCTGAGGCGGTTGAGGTAGCGCACGGCCACGGCGTCGCAGCCGCCCTCCCGGTGCAAGGCCACGACCAGGCGTTCGGCGCGGCGGCAAACCGTGCGCGCCACGTGCAGCCGGGCGTTGAGCTCTGAGCCCCCAGGCAGGACAAACGACTTGAGCGGCGGCAGGCGCGGCGTTCGGTCGTCCAAGTCTTGCTCCAGGTGGACCACGTCTTCGTCGGTCACGCGGGGCTGGCCCTTGGTCATGTCCTCGGGAAGGGTCGAGAGCGCGCTGCCCAGGTTGAAGAGGACGTGCTGGCACCGCAGCAGTTCCCGATCAAGGGGCTGGAGGGCGGACAGCTCGGCGCCCGGCGGTGCATCCCGGCATGCCTGGCGGCACAGGCCCACGACGGCATTGAGTTCATCCACCGTTCCGTACGCCTCGATGCGAAGGTGATCCTTGGCGACCCGCTGGCCGCCCACGAGGCTGGTTTGCCCCTTGTCGCCGCCGCGGGTGTAGACTCTGTTGATCGTCAGGTGGGGGTCGTGGAACTCGTCGGCCACGGGCGCTGCACGGCGGCATTACTTGAAGGGCCACCGGTCCCGGTAGTCCGCCCGGCTGGGCGGCGTGCCGCGGGGCTTCAGGCCATGATCGCCAGGTGGCTTCGGCTGACATCCCGCATGCGTTGCAGCGTGTCGGCCAATTGCTGCACGCGGCCCGCAGCACCGCCCACCAACAGAACGTCCATGCACAGTTCGGCCTCGCAATGGGTGTGCATCATGGACAGGACCACGTCGTGGAAGGCGTGGCGGACCTCGCTGATCTTGGCCTCGCGCCCGTGGGCGTAGGTGACCGTGATGCTGCCGTGGATGTGGCGGTTTTCACCCGGGGGTCGGTGGAGGAGAAACGCCCGCACGGCGGCGCGGAGGTACTCGCTTCGCCCCTGGTATTCGCCCAACGCGATGGCTGCGTCCATGTCGGCGACGAGGTCGTCGGGCAGACTGATGCTCACAACTGCCATTGTGAATCAGCAATACCTACAGTTCATAACTCTGAGCATACGGTTATGAACACCATCGTTTCGGAGCCCCCGTGGCCGAAGCCCTCGTCCAGACCTACGTCGCCGTTGCCATCGTCAGCCTGCTGAGTCTGATCGGTGCATTGGCCCTCAGTTTTCGCGCCCTGAACCGCCACGGCGTCATGCTGGGGCTCGTCGCGGTTGCCGCAGGCACACTGCTGGGCGACGTGTTCCTCCACATCCTCCCCGAAGCGGTCTCCGCATCCGACGGCTTCACGGCCCGCCTCGGCACCTTGGCGCTCGCCGGCTTCATCATCATGTTCGTGCTCGAGGTCGCGCTGCGGTGGCGCCACAGCCACGCCGAGCACGTTGACAACCCCCACCACCCCCACAGCCCGGCACTCGACGTGCAGCCCTTCGGTTGGCTCAACCTGGTTGGCGACGCACTCCACAACCTGCTCGACGGCGTCGTGATCGCCGCCGCGTTCCTGGTTGACGTCGGCCTGGGCTGGGCCACCGCCGTGGCCGTCGCCATCCACGAGATCCCCCAGGAGCTCGGCGACTTCGCGGTGCTCGTGAGATCCGGCATGGCAGCCAAGCGGGCGCTGCTGCTCAACCTCGGTTCAGCCCTGTTTGCGGTCGTGGGCGCTTCGGCCGTCCTGGCACTGGACTTGTCCGTCCACACCCTGGAAACCATTGCCTTGCCCCTCATCGCGGGGGCCTTCGTGTACATCGCGGCCGCCGACCTGGTTCCGGAGTTGCACCACCACTCCAAGGGCGCGGACGCCGTGTTGATCCTGATGGCCTTCCTGGTCGGAGTGGCCATCATGGTGGGGCTTCTGAGCGCCGAGGAAGTGCTGTTTGCCAGCGAAGCAGGCCACGACCACTAGCGGCTACGCCGCTGCCGGCCCTTCGGCGAGGTTATGGAACGCGGCATCGGCGGTTACGGTGCCGTGCGAGCGGTAGCGCCGGTACAGCTCAAGGACGGGCGCAAATCGCTCCAAAGCCGCGCCACCCTCCCCTGGGTCTTCCAGGGTCACGCTGGCGTAGGCATCGTCGCCTGCGGGGCATCCGGTGTCGAAGTCGACGAGGAACCAGACGATCAGGTTGAGGCGGCCATCGAGGCAGTCGAACCGTTCGGCGGCAAAGTGGACACCCGTGATGGAGCCTGGGTCCAGGTAGCACGCGTGACCCAGGGGATCGCCCAGGCGCCAGGAGACGAAGCCCATGTGTTCGACCCGTTCCAGCAGGGGCCGATCGGGGCGGCTGGCAACCAACTCGTCGGTCGAGAAGCCGACCAGCAGGTGTTCCCGGTAGACGGTGAAGGTGGCTCGGGGGATCTGTAGGGCTTCCTCCAGCATGTCGTGGAGCGGCCCCGTGCGTTGTTCCAGATTCTCTACCACCCTGGCCATGCCGGGGTCATCGTGCTGGCAAACTTGGTCTTGCCGAAGCGGTCGGGCGGGCCGGATCCCTCACCGCAATCCAGCAGCAGCATCTATAGAGACTCAAGAGTAACTCTATATCCCTCCCACGGGCACAGCAGGCGTGTGGAACTCAGACGCATCCAGGTCACCGGGGGCAGCACCCACGTCATCAGCCTACCCAAGAAATGGATCGACCGCAACGGCCTCGGCCGCAGCGACACCCTGGCAATCCACGAGGAACCCGACGGCAGCTTGCTGGTGGCACCCTACGGCGACCTACGCAGCGACCGCCGCACCCGCCACATCCGAATCCCCGACGGAGTCTCCCCCGAGAACATCGTCCGCCGCCTCGTGGGCGCCTACCTGGCCGGCGCCGACGAAATCCAGATCCACCTCGACGGCCGCCCCACGCCCCAGATTCGCCAGACGCTGCGCAACATCAAGCGCGACCTGGTTGGCGTCGAAATCCTCGAGGAAAACAAGAATCTCATTGTCCTCCAGGACCTCATGGGCGCCGGCGAAATGGACCCCCGCAAGGCGGTCACCCGGATGCATCGCATCGCCCAGATCATGTTCCAGGACGCCCTCAACGCCTTCGAAACCCGCGACGCCGACTTGGCCATGGATGTCACGGACCGAGACGACGAGGTGGACCGACTGGAATGGATGGTCAGCAAGCAGATGCACGCCTTGCTGGACCAGCCCCGCCTGGCAGCCAGGCTCAACATCCGGCCCGCCGAAGCGCTCAACTTCTTCCTGGTCAGCCGCAGCCTCGAACGCATGGCCGACCACGCCAGCAAGATCTGCCGCAACGCCCGGCGCCTCAACGGCAGCCCCGTCAACGAAGAAATCCGGGCCAGCATCCTCAGCCAAGGCCAAGTCGTGAAGAACATCTGGGAGGAAGCCTTCTCCTCGCTGAAGAAGATCGACTTCGACCTTGGCAGCGCCACCGTCGACGCCGGCAAGGCCGCAGCCGCATGGCGGGCCCAATTCCCCCGCCTGCTGGGCGAACTGCACGCCGACCAAGTCGAAGCCCTGACACTGATTGCCGACTCCATAGACCGGGTGCGCGGCTACGCCATCGACATCGCAGAAACCGCGATGAACCACACGTTCCAGAAGGAATGACTGCGCAGCGCAATAGCCGACATCGTCCGTCAGGGGCTTGAAACTGGAGGATGGCAGACGGGTCCGCGGTGGAGCGCGGGCACGAAACCGGCGCGGACCACCCAGTGGGGCTTGGGTGACAAAGTCGCCGCTTCTAGATCGTGAATTCCTGCCACACCGCCACCAGGGCTTGCTGCGCAGCCACCGCGTGGGGTGAGAAGGCCGTGCACGTGCCGGTGCCACTGTCGTTGTCCCAGAATTCCCGTTTGAACATCTTGCACGTGCCAGTGCCACCAGAGGAAACCTCCGGGCAGTCGGAGCCATCGGACTCGCACGTCTGGCAGTTGGTCGCGTCCGCGTTATCGCCGGCAAGACATTGGTCGCTCGTGCCGCCGCAGCTCACCTGGATTTCCTCCGTCCCGCCACTGGCCGACGCGCTGGCCCGCAGGACTTGTCCAACGACGCACGTGATCTCGCATGTATCGTTCTCATCCACATCGACCGTGCATGATGAAGGGGCCGTGCGTTCCTCCGCCTCCTCGTCGGCCTCGTCCACCATGTCCAGGATGCGATCGACGCAGCTGAGGGCGCCGTCATCGCAATCGAATGCAATGGCAGCGATAGTGGTCGCCGCTTGGTTGCCAGCCGTTGGAGGGGCAAGGCTCACCAGGACGAGAGCCACGACGAGGCTGATGCGGGCAAGATTTCGGATCGGTTTTGCTATCATCATTTCACCTCCGGGTCGAGGCGCCCGCCGCAAGACGGCCCTCCCCCGGACGATCCGAATAAAGCCCTCAAGAGGGATGAAGAGGGGGGCACAACCGCGAGCCATTGGCGCCGACAGCGGCGCCGATGCGTCCCGCCAACCATCCAGGATCATGGTTGCAGGCATCAGCGCCTTCATCGCTCACTCCCACAATGCCGCTGCCATGGCATCGCGCAAAGAGATCGCCCTGGCGTTCCTGGCGGCGGCCAGCAGTGGGGCATCC
>JBFJVP010000083.1:0-9339 GCA_041624075.1 Thermoplasmatota archaeon
GCACGCTCCACGGCCGTTCCGGGCGGCGGGGCAGACGCCACCAGTGAAGTTCCCAGCAAGCCAAGCACAGTCAAGGCGACAAACAAGACGCGGCGCACAAACATCCCCGCAGAACCTGTGCCTCAAGCTTCAAAAAAGACGGCGAGGCCGGGACCTGCGGCCACGCGGACCCTGCTGCCTCCGCCATGGGGTCAGCCGAGGGGAGATAGGAAAGGAAGAGGGGTACCCATCCGGGGACCGGTTCGCCAGGAGCAAAGCCCATAGGCCCCGGGCGGGGCACCGGGCGCCGAGTGGGCCAGCAGTCCAGCCAGGCCTACGCGGACGGGTACAGCTTGGCGATCAGCTCGCCGAACTTCTCGTCCACGATGCGGCGCTTGACCTTGAGCGTCGGCGTCAACTCGCCAGACTCCACAGTCCAGTCCACGGGAAGGATCCAGAACTTCTTGATCTGCTCGTAGCGGCTGAGGGTCTTGTTGACCGCCTCGACCTCTTGCTCGAACAGGCTCACAACGCGTTGATCGGCAACCAGGCCGGCCATGTCGCCGTTGGGAATGCCGTTCTTGAGCGCGAAGTCCTTGAGGGCATCGAAGTCCGGCACCAGCAGCGCCGAGATGTACTTGCGATCGTTGCCAATCACGCACGCCTGGCCGATGTGGGGTTGCAGCTTGAGCTGACCCTCGATGGGCTGGGGCGCCACGTTCTTGCCGTTGCTCATCACGATGATCTCCTTCTTGCGATCCGTGATGAACAGGAAGCCATCCTCGTCGATGTAGCCGACGTCGCCGGTGTGGAAGAAGCCGTCCTTGTCGAACACTTCCTTGGTCGCCTTGTCGTTCTTGTAGTAGCCCGCCATGACGTTGGGTCCACGGATGCAGATCTCGCCCTCCACCACGTCGGTGCGCTGACTCGGCCACTCCGAGTTGTCGATCTTGACCTCAACGCCGGGGATGGTGCGCCCGACCGATCCGAACCGGGACGCCGTGGGCAGGTTGACGTTAGAGACCGGACTGGTCTCGGTCAAACCGTAGCCCGAGTAGATGGGTAGTCCGGCAGCCCAGAAGAATTGCTCAATCTCGCGGCTGAGGGCCGCGCCGCCACTGACGAAGAAGCGCAGCCGGCCGCCGACGCGCTCCTGGAGCTTCGAGAACACCAGCTTGTTGGCGCGGTCGAGCTTGCGTTGCAGGCTCTTGGGCATGGGCTCATTGCGCTGCCGGTAGACGTTGGCCGCGTGGCCGACTTCAAGGGCCCACTTGAAGATGAAGCGCTTGACGAAGCTGGACTTGTTGACGCCGTCGACGATGCGGGAGTGCATCTTTTCGTACAGGCGCGGCACGCTCATCATGATCGTGGGGCGCACGACGCCCATGTCCTCGGTCAGCGTGTCGATGGAGCGGGCAAACATCACGGTGGCGCCGCGCCCGTAGGCGGCAAAGTGGCCGCCGGCGCGCTCGAACACGTGGGCCAGGGGCAGGAAGCTGAGCAGCACGTCGCCGGGGCCGAATTCCAGCAGGCTGGTGGCACCCCAGGCGTTGCTGGCCAGGTTGCGGTGGGTCAGCATGACGCCCTTGGGGTCGCCCGTGGTGCCGCTGGTGTACACGAGGCTGGCCAGGTCATCGGGTTCCACCTTGGACATCAGGTCGTCCAGGCGCTTGGGCTTCTCCTCGGCGAACTGGCGTCCGGCCTCGTAGAGTTGCTCCATGGTGAGCACGCCATCGCCGCTGGCGGCGCCTTCGATGACCACGAAGTGCTTGACGCTCTTGAGGGAGCTGCGGACCTCAAGGATCCGGTTGAGGATCTCCTCGTTTTGCACGAAGAGTACCTTGGACCCGGAGTTGTTGAGGATGTAGGCACCCTTTTCGCCGGTGAGCGTGTCGTAGATGGGCACGGTGGCAAAGCCGCCGGTTTGGTCGGCAAAGTCCACTTCGGCCCACTGGGGGCAGTTCTTGCTCCAGATGGCGATGCGGTCGCCGCGCCGTACGCCGAGCGACAGCATGCCGTTGGCGACCGTCCGCACCGCCTCCGCCAATTCGGCGTAAGTACGCGTTTTCCATTCACCAGCCTCGTTCCAGCCTTGGGCCTTCAACTCAGCGTTTTTCTCGACGGAATTCCAGAACAAGTCCTTCAGTGTGCGGGGTTCGTCAGCCACAACCCATCCTCCGAGGCGCCGCATAGCCTGCCACCGTATGAAAGGCGTGCGACCGGAGTGAACCGGTTCGGGTCGTGGCCAAAGCGTCTCGCCCATCGCGCCCCAGCCTCGGTTTGCAGCCCAAACCGAACATGTTGGACCGGCTGGCACCAGTCAACGGTCAACGCCGCAATCCCTAACCAAACCAGTGGCTCCATGTGCCTCTACCAGTCATTTTGTGGCCAACCCACGGGAGTAACGCTGGTAAGGAGAGGTTAAGAGCCCAAGCCTGGATGGGCGCCCGAAGCCGGCTGCGGCCGGAAGGATGGGACACCATGAAGGCGATTGTAGTCGACAAGCACGGCGGACCCGAAGTGTGCAAGCTGAAGGAGATCCCCGACCCCCAAGTGGGCCCCACAGAGGTCGTCATCGACGTCAAGGCCAGCGGTGTCAACCCCAACGAGTACTGGGCCCGCGAAGGCAAGGTGCGTGGCTTCGAACTGCCCCTGATTCTAGGCAGTGACGCCGCCGGTGTCGTCACCGAAGTCGGCTCCGCCGTCAACCACATCAAGACCGGTGACGAAGTCGTCGTGTACTGCGGCGTCGGCTGCCGCTACTGCTTCCGCTGCATCAACGGCGAAGAGCACCTGTGCGAGAACACGTTCCGCATCTGGGGCTTCGACGCGGGACCCATGTGGGGCGCCCACGCGGAGCGCATCTGCATGCCGGCCTACAACGTGGTGCCCAAGCCGTGGAACACCAGTTGGGAGGAGGCCGCGTCCATGCAGCTCACGCTCGTGACCGCTTGGCACATGCTGGTGAGCAACGCCCGCGTGCAGCCCAACGACACGGTCCTGATTCGCGGCAGCAGCGGCGGCGTGGGCTTCTTCGCAACGCAGATCGCGAAGATGCGCGGCGCCAAGGTCATTGGTGTCGTGTCCAGCGACGAGAAGGCGCGCCTGTCCGAGAAGTTCGGCGCCGACGAGACCATCGTTCGACCCCACACCACTCCTGAGACCTACAAGCAGGTCACCAAGCAGTTCCTCGGCGAGATGAAGGACCGCACCAACGGCAGGGGCGTCGATGTGGTTTTCGACTCCGTCGGCGGCGACACCCTGATGGAATCCATCAAGCTGATGCGCGCAGGCGGCAAGATGGTCACCTGCGGCGCCACGGCCGGCTACAAGGCGGACCTGGAACTGGCCTACATTTTCATTCAGAACAAGGCCATCATGGGCAGCACGCTGGGCACCAAGGCTGAGCTCATCCAGGCCCTGAAGGCCGTGGAAAACGGCCACATCAAGACCTTGGTCACCGAGACCCTGCCCCTGGAGCGCGCCGGCGAGGCGCAACAACTCCTGCAGGAGCGCAAGGCGACCGGGAAGGTTGTCCTCACCCGGTGATCCATGGCCGACCAAGAGGGCCGCCTGATTCCAAAGGGCCGCTACTGGGACGAGTTCGAGACCGGCATGGTCCTCCGGCACAAGTGGGGCAAGACCTTCACCCGCGATGAGGCGATCGGCTTCGCCACGCAGACCATGAACTACAACCCCCTGTGGTTCAACCTGGAGTACGCCAAGGCGCGGGGCCACCCCGACGTGGTCGTCTGCCCGTGGCTGGTGTTCCATGTGAGCCTTGGCATGACCGTGGAGGACGTGTCCGAGCAGGCAACGGCCCTCTTGGGCTACGGCGACATCGAGTTCCACAAGGACGTGTACCCCGGCGACACGATCACCGCCCAGAGTCGCGTGGAGGAGTTGCGTGAGAGCGGCAGCAAGCCCCACCTGGGCATCATCCGCACCAGCATCGAGGTCCACGACCAGCGAGGCGACACCGTGCTGACGTTCGAGCGCACCAATCTCATCCGGAAGAGCCCGGAGGCCGCCGCCAAGGCCCGCGCTCGCGTGGAGGCCGCATGACGACCTCCACGCCCGAGATTCGGGACGAATTCCGGTCCAACGTCCGCGCCTTCGTCCAGCAGGAGGTCGAGCCGTTGGCCCGCGTGCTGGACCGCGAGCAACAGCTGATCCCGCCCGAGCTCATTCGCAAAATGGGCGACATGGGCTACTCCGGCGTGCTGTTTCCCGAGGAGTACGGCGGACTCGGCCTGGACAACCAGACGATGGTGGTCGTTGCAGAGGAGCTCAGCCGTGGCTGGCTCAGCGTCGGCTCCGTGATGACACGCAACATCATCACCGGCACCCTGATTCTCAACAACGGCACCCAGGAGCAGAAGGAGAAGTGGCTGCCCGGCCTCGCCACGGCCAACACGCTGTCCGCGGCCAGCTTCACCGAGCCAAACGTCGGCAGCGACCTCGGCAGCGTCGAGACCCAAGCGCAGCGCAATGACGCCGACGACGGCTGGACCCTGCACGGCGAAAAGACCTGGTGCACCATGGCCCTCCAAGCCAGCGTCCTCACCGTCCTGTGCCGAACCAACCCAGACGCCAGCCTGCGCCACAAGGGCCTCAGCATCCTGCTCGCCGAAAAGACGCCCGACGCATGGAACGAGCCAACCCTCACCGGGGGCCCCATTCCCTCCATCGGCTACCGCGGCATGAAGTCCTACAGCGTCTTCTTTGACGGCCACGCCGTACCCGACGCCAACGTCGTCGGCATGGAAACCGGCAAGGGTTTCAAGCAACTCATGAGCACGTTCGAGATCGCCCGCATCCAGACCGCCGCCCGCGCCGTCGGTGTTGGCCAAGCAGCACTCGACTGCGCCCTCGCCTACGCCACCCAGAGGCGCCAATTCGGCAAGACCCTCGCCGAGCAGCCAGTCATTCGCCACAAGCTCGCGGAAATGGCCAGCCGCCTCGAAGCAGCAAGGCAACTCACCTACTACGCTGCCCGGCAGAAGGACACCGGAGCCCGCAGCGACTTGGAAGCCGGCATGGCCAAGATGGTCGCCACCGAGATGGTCGAATACGTCGCCCGAGAGGCCCTGCAGATCCACGGTGCCTACGGGTACTCCGAGGAATTCGACGCCCAGCGGTACTGGCGCGACAGCAAAGTGTTCTCGGTCTTCGAAGGTACCAGTGAAATCCAGGCAGACGTCGTGGCCCGCCAACTACTCGGGAGATACAATGAGTGAAAAGAAGGCCGCCCCGCGCGAACCCGTCGACCCCGAAATCATGGACACCGTCAACGCCGTCTTCAGCGAAGGCATGAAGTGGGCAGCCATCGCCGCCGACACCGCCATGAAAACCTTGGAGGACGCAGCCCCCGGCCTGGAAGCCGCCGCGCGCGCTGCCTTCGAACCCGCCCACGCCGCCGGAACCGCCGCCACCGGCGCCGCATCCGCCACCGCCAAGGCAGTTGACGAAGGCGCACGCAGCATCCTCAGCGAACTGCCTGAAGGAAGCCCCATCCGCAAAGACCCGTTCATTCAATTCGTCGCCAAGGCTGCAACCGTCAGCGCACTCGCCGTCGTGGCCGGCTCCATCGTCATCCGCACGCGAAACCCCCTCGACAAGGCCGGAAAGGCCGCCGCAGCCGGCGCCCTGGTCGACGCCATGAAGGACATCGCCTTTGACGGCGCCAAAGCCTGGGTCAAAGGCGGACCACTTGGCAAGCTCTCCAGCGGCAAATAAAACGACCCGGAAGTGGAACCGCTAAGCGACGTGACCAGCCGAAACCTGTGACCGGCCCTGCCTGCCGTCTTCAACTGGCACCGGCGCCTGTTCACGCGCCCAGTACCGCTTCAAGCGGCCGTGCTCCCTGAACTCCACCAGGCCCTCATCCACCAGGCGCTTCAAGCGGTGCTGCGTCGTGCTGCGACTCCAACCCCACTCGGCAGCAGCCCCCACAACGGCGCCCTGAGCAGAGCCCCCATGAGCCAACACCCAATCGTGAAGCCGCCTCAAATCAGGCTCACGACGCAACACCACCGTATTCCACGACGTATCGAAGCGCCCATGGTTCTCGAAGTAACGCAGCGTCGACTTGTGCGCGTGCTCCTGGATCAACTTCCCAGCCAACAGCGCCGCCACATGATGCCTGGCCGTACCCGCCGGGATGCCGGTACCGCGCACCAACTCCCGAAACGTCGCCCCCGGATTCTCCAAGATATAATCATGCAAAGCGCGGCGGTTGGGGTGCTGCAAAGGATCACCGCGGGTGCGAGTGGACAGAACCCCAAGGAAAACCTTGGCCGCGGCGCCCAGAAGCGCAACGACGCCTACGGCAGCCGCAATGCTGGCCGGCCCGGCAAGGTGGATGGGAGTCGAATCCAGTTGAACGGCCTGGAAGTGGCCAGACAACTCACCCGAAAGTCGACCTCCAGCAGAAGGCATGAGTGACAGCAAGGAGAGATTGCCTGCAACGCGCACGCTTTGATCGTCGGCGGCAACGCATTGAAGCGAAGCGTCGCACGCGTTGCCCGCAGCGAGTGGCAACCGGATTGACCCATTCAAATGCGCGTCCAAGGCAGGGCCACCAACAGCCAGTGTGGTGGCGCTCCCGCGGAGGACAACCGTCGTCGGAGCCAAGTCATAGTAGGTGTACGAGAATTCCCGGTAACTGACGAAATCGCCATTGGGCAAATCGACTTGTTGATTGACGCGGTCATTCCCCCGCGGACATGACTGCCCATCGCCACACGCGGTGCGAATCTGGTGGGCAACTACAAGGGTAGCACCCTGAATGCGTGCCTTGAATGCCGTGGCCGGATCTTGGTGGGACGAATAGGTAACCTGTGGGCTGCGCGAAGAGCAGCCCAGAGGCATCAGTTCACGCTCCTTCTCCTCGTCGGTTAGATAATCGCGAGGGCAGGCATCGCCGCTAGCCAGCAGGCGGCCCGCAGTCCGTCCAAGCTGAACCTGGACCTCGCCGCCCACGATGTAGACGGACGAATTGCCATCCATTCCGCTCCATCGGACATCGCCCGCGCGCTGGAATTCATTAGGCAAGTCCAATCCGCCGAGCGGCCCGAATGGAACCTCGTAGGTCGCCACGTCGGCCCACAATTGTTGTCCGGTTGTTCGACTCCACGTGTCTGATGCGGCCACGGCGACCGGCCCCGCCTCCAGATCGGCAACGCCACTAATGAGGATCCACGAACCACTGAAACTGCCGAGACTCGCCTCAACCCGTGCGCCGCTATCGAACGAAACCGGCGAATGCGCTGCCGTCAGCCCCGACAGCGCCAACAACGCTATCAGGCCGGCTTGCACTCGTGATTGGGCCATGTGGTCACCTCCCCGTGGGCGGAGAATTGAGGAACGAAACTACCGCCCCCCAGGCGCTCGGTGATCGGCTGCTTGGCCAACGGCGAAGGGGATTCGAATTTGCCATGGACCAATACTTCATTCAGGGTTAATTCCCATTCGTCCACCTGGAAATCCAGGGCGGACAGGGACGTATTGTTGTACCAAAGGAAACGCCACAGGCTCTGGTATTCACGGTCCGGTTCGTTCCAGTACCGGTACGAAATGGCGGACGATTCAGCCCCGACAGGGGCCCATCTGAGCGAATCCGTGCTCAGGTTCAAGACTGTATTGCGGTCGAGCGAAACAGTTGCACCATTTGCCGGGATACCGAGATCATGAGCCAACAGATCCGCAACTCCTGCATCGTCGAGATAGAACTCCACCACAAGCACGCCCTGCTGGAAATTGTTGGGAATACAGTCTCGGGGCGCTCCCGACAAGAACGGGCCCCCAACGATCATCCGGACAGAACTGGGCTCATTCGGCCCCCACGCAATCCTTTCGCACTCAAAGTAGAAGTATTCATAACGACTAAAGGTGGGCTCGCCCCAACCTGGGGGGAGATCCCATGTTCTCATCCCTGGAGGGTGCTCGAAGTGTGCCCACAGGACCTGGCATTCATTGAGGTCCAACCCCTCGAAACTAACTTGGGCGGCCGTTGGCATCTCACGAGGAGATGGGGCCGAGCCATCTGGCTCTTCAGCCGGCAGGCCTGTCGAACTCTGAGATGAGTCGAGGCATCCGCCCAGTACGGCGATAATGGCGCAGACGAATGGATGAACAGGTCGCATCCTAGTCAACTCCCCTATCCTGTCCAAGGGCACGTCGGCCCTAAGCCATATTGGACCCCGGCACCTACAGTCATCGGCCACGGAAATGGAGGCATCATGGCTTCATTGGCAGCGGGTAGGATTCCAACGTAGAACGCCATGCCCGTCGTCGGCGTGCCCCTGACGTCGTACTCTTCCGGCTCGCTGTCGGTGAAGAAGAAGCGGGTACAGTAGTCCCAGCAAAACCAATTCGGCATAGGAGGACACAAGGAGTCATTGGGGACCCACCTCCAAGGCAGTTGGTCAATGATCCAAGCCGGCACCAGAGTGGGGTCCGACGGGGCGCCAAGGGCGGGTGGGCCAAGTGGCCGGCCCGTTGCCTGGCTCGGCCGTGGCGTGGACTCAACGTGGTCGCGGGCATCGTCGACGAAGGCTTCGGCTTGATGGGGTGGGTTGTGCCCTGCTTGACCAACTGGCAGCAGCGTCAACAGGGCTAGGCCCCCGACAACTAGGGGGGCTCGTACCATGGCTTTCCGAAGGTTGCTGCCACATATGAGTTGCACTGGACCACTTGTTGGCATTAGCCTGGCCGCAGCCGGCGACTCCAGCACCTTGGCGTCCCAAGCCGACTGAAGACGAAGTCGCTTGGCGCCGCTGGCGTTTCGAACTGGCGTGCGTGGACGACGACCCGTGCTTGGCTTTCGGGCTTCGTGGACCCTACCTGCGTCGTCGTGCGGCACCGAGGCCCAAGGCGAGGAGGGCCAGTAGGAGTGGCATGCCGGGTGAGTCCTTGCCGTCGCCGGAGGATACCTCGATTTCGCCGGCGGGGAAGCTGAAGACGCGGCGCAGCTCCAGGTACGGCGACTTGGGCGCGGCCTCAACAGTGGCAAAGTAGGTGGCCGCATCAACGGGCGTGAACGTGGCCTCATACAGGCCCGGTTGGGCGCCTTCGACCATCTGTTCGCCATCCACGTCGGTGACGAGCTCCACGCCGCCGACTTGGTGGGTGACCGTCAGCGCCAGCGACAAGCCGGGGACGCCTTCGCCCGTGATGCTGTCACGTGCCTCAACCACCAGGGTCAAGGGTTCGTTGAGGGCGCTGGCGTTTCCGGTCGCTTCGGGCGAGATCAATTGCAACTCCAGGGCCCGGGGCAGCGTCGGCTGGGGTTCCAGTGCTACGCCGGCCGGGACATCGAACCACAGCAAGACATCCCGGTCGATGTCCTCGCCGGCA
>JBFJVP010000084.1:0-9301 GCA_041624075.1 Thermoplasmatota archaeon
CCTCCAAGGCGCTTCCAGTACGTACGTGGCATGCGCAGGGTGGTGACACCTTCATTGTCCTCCAGCTCGGCCCCGGTGACCTTGATGAAGTTACGAAGGAACTTGGACACCTCGCTCTCCATGTCCACCTTGTCCTCCATCTCGACGTCGTCGTTCGCCGTGGACAGGTCGAACTGCATGAACACGCTGGCGTCCAGTTGCTTGATCGCCTCCGCATCCTGCTTTGAACGCTCGACGTCCTTCTCGACCTTCTCCAAGGACTCCTTGATCTCTTCGTCCGTCTCCGACCCCATGATGACGTCGATGATGCGCTTCTCGAGCCCACCTTGGTCGTTGATGTCAGAGAGGATGAGGTCCATCTCGCCGATGGCGACCTCGAAGAGCTTGATCTTCTCGTACAGCACCTGTAGAACGTAGTCCTCGATCGTGTCGGCGACGGCCAGGTTGAGAATGATGACGTTGTCGCGCTCCTGGCCGATGCGGTGGACACGACCGATGCGCTGCTCCACCCGCATGGGGTTCCAGGGCAGGTCGTAGTTGATGAGGATGTGGCAGAATTGCAGGTTCAAACCTTCACTGCCCGAGTCGGTGGCAACCAAGACCTGGGTTTTGTCCTTGAATTCCTCCAGGGCCTTGCGGCGGCGGCCGCTGGTCAGTTGTCCATGGAACTTGACGTTGTCCACGCCTTCTTGCTTGAGGCGCCGCGACAGCAGTTCCTGGGTTTCCCGGAACTGGGTGAACACGATCATCTTCTCTTTCGTGTTCTTTGCAATGTCCAGGATCAGGTTGACCTTGGAGTTGCGCTTGATCGACTCTGCCTTGTGTCGTAGCTCTTCCATGGCGGCCAGGGCATCCTGGTCGTCGACCTTGGCCATCATGTTGGTCAGGGTCTTGGCGAGCGCCGGGGCCGAACTGGCGACTTCCCGCTCCAGAATCAGCAGGGCCAGGTGGCTCTCGAAGGCGCTCTTGTGGTTGCGGATGAAGCTCGTGACGGCTTGGTGGAGGTCGTACTCGCCTTTGGATGCGCGCACCCGGTTGGTTTCGACGACGCGCTCGGGGAACTTGATGCCGGTTTCGGCGCGGCGGTTGCGCACCATGACTTGGCGCAGCAGGTCCTGCAGCCGCTTGGCATGCAGCAGCACGCGGCCCTGGGAATCGCCGATGTATTCCTCTTCGAAGTGCTGCATCGTGCCCAGGAGGCCGGGCTTGATGAGGTTGATGAGGTTGTACAGTTCCACCAGGTTGTTCTGGATGGGCGTGGCAGTCAGCATCATGGCGTAGCGCGCCGTGATGTCGTCCGCCAAGCTGTAGCGCTGCGTTTTCTTGTTCTTGAGGTAGTGGGCCTCGTCGATGATCACCAGGTCCCATTCGCGACCGATGATGTCGGGGTAGTGGAGGCTTGACTTGGCGGTGTCAATGGACGCGACGATCTTGTCGTGCTCGTAGAGGCCCTCGCTGGTGCGCCCGAAGCCGCGGAATTCGGGGTCGTCGTGCTTGACGAAGCGCTCGCCGAACTTGTCCCACAGTTCCTGCTGCCACTGGGAGGCAAGGCTGGCAGGGGTTAGAATGAGGACGCTGCGTGCCTTGCCGCGACTGATGAGTTCCTTGAGGATGATGCCGGCCTCGATGGTTTTGCCAAGACCCACCTCGTCGGCCAGGATGGCGCGGCCTTGCAGGTCGTTGAGGACCTTGATGGCTGCACTGATCTGGTGGGGGAGAATCTTGATCTTGCGTCTCAGCTGCGAGATGGTGGTGATGCCTTCGTGGCGCATGGCCTGGAGCCGGTGGGCTCGCAGGTTGAGCATGTGGAGGTCGGTGGGCGCAAAGGCTCCGCCTGTGAGGGCGCGGCCCACGTTGAAGGGATCGTCAATGGGGTGCCCGCGGAGCGGGTCGCGGCGCGCTCGTTTAAAAAGAGTGCGTTCAGGCTGGTTGCTGGACATTGGACGGTACCAGGGTTACGGTTGTTCCAACCCGACCGACACTTAAAAAACATGGTGCCTGCGGCCGTAGAGGGACCGGCGACGGATTTTGAGGACAGATCGACGCGAATCGCCCCCGGTCGTTTTTATACGCACTTTCGCTTCGAAAGCGCACGCGTGTCCAGTGCCGTGGCCTCTGGAATCCGAGCTGAGCCCCCACGCAGTGCAGCCGGAACACGAAGCAGGCGGACGGCGGGGGCACGCGAGGCAGCTGCGCGGCCAAGCCCGGACCCCCTGGCCGGAGATGTATCCAGCAATCTACGGGCGCTCCAACCCACATCCGAGTCTACGGCTGCCAGCGACGACATATCCCGCTTTCGAATAGATAGTAAACGTTGGAAAGTTTTCATCTAGGCCATCGCCCTGCTACCCTTGCTGTCCCGGGGATTCTGGTTGCGTTTGGTGGCCTGCATCAGCGACCCTACCACCACCCTGTCGCTAGGACATTTCCTTCCCCATTGATGACCGGACGCAGCGTCCGGACCGCCCGCTCCACGGTTCCCGGGACAGCAACTATGCGGGAACCAGCACCGGCGACCAGATGGCCAACCGGGCGTGGGTCCACCCCGTTTTTTTCTCAAAGTCCCCCAGAACCTGCAAGAACGTGGGTTCCAGTTCCTGCCGCATGTCGCGAGCCGAGCGCAGGGCCGCAGCCTCGGTTTCCCGCTCGACACTCGTGGCATCAAATTCGACGCGCAGCCGCCACTTTGGCTCTGGCCCACCATCAACCTGGATGACCAGCCGGGGCCAGTCCTGGTGCAGCGCCGCCATACCAAAGGCGTCGGCTTCGAACACGTGATACCCCATCGCCTTGGCCGCCTCCGAAGCCGTGGTAGCGTTCCACGCAACCTCAAACGGAACCTCTGCCACCATGCCGCGCAGGACCACGCAATCCCCGCCGCGCAGCGACGAGCAGGGATGCCATGGCGCAAGGCAACCCGCCACCAGGGGACTGAGCACGAGAAGCAACAACATCAGGGCCAGGCGAGCCACGAGCCCAGAGGCAGCCGTCGCAGTCATAGCCTTTTACCCGGGGGCGGCAAGGCCAAGGAGGCAAGGCCAGTGCGCACCGCGTGGAGCTGCGCGCCGTCCTCTTCGACTTGGACAACACCCTCATCGATTTCCTGCGCCTCAAGCGGCAGGCGAGCGACGCCGCAGGCCGCGCCATGGTGGCCGCCGGCGCCGACTTCCCCTTCTCGGCCGACGAAGTGGGCGACATCCTGTTCGGGGAATACCTCGAAGACATCGAAGGCGACGCCGTCTTCGAACGGTTCCTGAAAGCCCACCACCGGCAAAAACTGCGCCTGGACCAGCACGCCGTGGACCGCATCACGGCCGCAGCGGTCAACGCCTACCTCAAGACCAAGCTGCTGCACCAGGAGCCCTACGCGGGCGTGCGGCGCACCCTCCTTCACTTGGCCCGCCTGGGCGTCAAGATGGGGGTCGTCACCGACGCGCCACGCTTCAAGGCGTACCAGCGACTCGACGGCGCTGGCCTCGTGGACTTCTTCGAGTTCGTCATCACCCACACGGACCACGGCGAACACAAGCCCCACGAACGACCGTTTCGTGAGGCACTCGACTTGCTGGGCCTGCCGCCCCAAGCGGTCCTCATGGTGGGCGACTGGCCCGACCGGGACATGGCGGGCGCCAAGGCGGTGGGCATGCGCACGGCGTGGGCCAAGTACGGCTCAACCCACGTGGACGCCGCCACCGACGCCGACTTCGTCCTGGAGCGGTTCGGGGAACTCACCCGAATCGTTGGGATGCGAACACGCATGGCGTGAGTGCACCGCCCCCTGCGGCCTGCCGCGGGCGACGTGCAGGTGCCTGAACAATGCACCAGCGCAGCGCAACGGCTCCGGTCGGCAGATCCTACGCCGGAACCTTCGCGGCAGCCAGGGCTTCGTCCATGACCTTGCCCAAGCGCTCCACGCCGACCCGGATCTTCTCGTCCGTTGCGTGGGTGAAGTTGAGGCGCATCGTGTTGAAGCCCGCCTGGGGGTCGGGGAAGAACGGCTTGCCCGGCACGTAGGCGACGCGGACCTTGATCGCCTCCTCCAGCATCTTGACGCAGTCGATGCCCTCCGGCATCTCGGCCCACGTGAACATGCCGCCCTGGCTGCGGGTCCAGTGCACGCCGTCCGTCGGGAAGTGCTCGTCCATGGAGCCCAGCATGATGTCGCGCTTGCGCTTGTAGATCTTGATGATCTCGGGTAGGTGGCGCTCGATGATGCCGCCACCCAGCATGTCTGCGGCGATGTACTGGGTGAAGGCGTTGGTGCACAGGTCGACGCTTTGCTTGCCGATGACCATCTTGCGAACCAGGTCGGCTGGGCCGACGCTCCACGCCAGGCGGAAGCCGGGCACGAGGATCTTGCTGAACGTGCCCAGGTAGAGTACGCGGCCCTCGCCCTTGTCCATGCTCTTGAACGTGGGCACAGGGTCGCCGTCGAAGCGCAGCTTGCCGTAGGGGTCGTCCTCCACGATCAGCAGGTCATGCTCATGGGCCAAGTCCATGATCTGGCGCCGACGGGATTCAGGAATGCACGTGCCGCCGGGGTTTTGGAACGTGGGAACGGCGTACATGAACTTGGGCCGGATGCCATCGCGGCGCAGCCCCGTCAGCACTTCGTCCAGGTGTTCGGGAATGATGCCGTCGTCGTCGGAGTTGGCGGCGGCGTACTTGGCGCCGTAGTAGTTGAAGGCCTGCAGCGCACCGAGGTAGGTCGGGTTGCTGGTGACCACGGTGTCTCCCGGGTCGATGAGGGTGCGCCCCAGCAGGTCCAGGCCTTGCTGGCTGCCATTGGTGATCAGGATCTGGTCCGGGTGGACATCCATGCCGTCCTTGTTCAGGTAGTCGGCCAGCGCCTCGCGCAGCGGTGCGATGCCCTCGGTGGTGCTGTACTGAAGCGCCTTGGCGGCATGGTCACGAAAGACCCGCTGCGTGGCTTCCTCAACTTCTGAAACCGGGAACGACTGGGGGTTGGGCAGGCCGCCGGCGAAGCTGATCACGTCGGGCTGCTCGGTGAGTTTGAGCAGTTCACGGATCTCGCTCGCCTTGATGCTCCGGGCCGTCGTGCTGTACAGTGGCTTCAGGTCCATGGCGCTATGTGGCCCTAGGCGCTAGTTCATAAAAGCCGTTCGTCAAGGGGACAGATTGGGCGAAAGTGGTGAACGGGCGGCCGGATACTGAACATGTCTACTATCCTTGCCAACACGGGCCGCCCAGACCAAAAGCAATGATTGACTTGACTTTTTGTCAATAATTGTTCTTGGGCGGTCCTCGGGGGCCAACCCCGGGCACCCGCCGTGGCGGCGGGTGGGCCCGTGGCAGGCAGGGGCGGGCAGGGGTAGGCCGTGCGCGCGGAGGGCCTTGGCTCGAACGACTGGCGCATCGGAAGGCCATGGACGGCGCTGGCTGGTGTGGGCCGGGCAGCCGGCTTGGGTCGGCAGGCGTCGGGAGCCCCGAGGTCCAGTCAGGCAGCGCAGCCGATACGGGCAGGCCCGTTTCAGCGGCTCAGCATGGCGCGCAGGCGGTCGCCGGCGTTCTCTGCGTGATCGGCGATCTTGGAGATCTGCAACGTCAACTTGAGCAAGTGGTACACGGCGATGGGGCCAAGCTTCTTCTCGATCTTGGGCTCGAGCAGCAAGGCGGACAATTGCCTGCTGATCACATCGGTCTCGTGCTCCAGTTCATGGACGCGGTGGACGAGGACCTTCTCTTCCTCCCGTTCCCGGCGCACGAAACCGGTTTCGACGAGATCGTGCGTGTTGGCCACGGCTCGCTCGTACGCCTCGATGGTTTCGCTGACCTTGTCCATCAGTTGTTGGAGCAGCGAGCCCACCTCCGGGTCGAGTTGGGTGCTGCGCATGCTCATCCAAATGGCCGCATCCTCGGCGCCGTCCAGGATGTTGTCCTGGTCGGAAAGCAGTTGCAGGAACAGAGCCTTGTCCACCGACATGCGGACGTTTCCGGGGAGGTGGTTCCGGATGTTGCTCTTGATTTCATCAGCCTCCAGCTCCAGGGCACTCACCTTTGCAGCCAAGGCCGGCACCTCATCGTGCCGCCCCGCTACGAAGGCAGCTGCAGTCTCCTGTAGGGCCACGAGGCATTCGCGCACCTTGTTGGCGTGCTCCCAGAGGCCCTGGAACGGGCTCTTCTTGCGCAGCGTGTCGAAAATGGGGGCTCGGAAATGTTTGGGCACGATACCACCTAGGCTCCTAGCACGTTCTTAAACAATAGGTACAGGCCGCCGGAGAGCAGGCCTGCCACCGGCAACGTCAACAGCCACGAGAACACGATGTCTCGCAGTACTCGCAGGTCAATGGCGGCCACGCCGCGCGCCAACCCGACACCCAGCACCGATCCCACCAGGATCTGACTGGTACTCACAGGGATCTCCCGGATGGTGGCAAGGATGATGGTGGCTGCTGCGGCCAGTTCGGCGGCGAAGCCACGGCTGGGGGTGATTTCACTGATCTTCTGGCCGATGGTCTGCATGACGCGCCAGCCCCAGGTGGCCAAACCGATGACGATGCCGATGCCACCTAGCGGCAGGATCCACCAGACGATGGCGGATTCGGCCACGAACTCTTCGGCCCTGGCGACGCTGACAATGCCTGCCAGGGGTCCAATGGCGTTGGCCACGTCGTTTGCGCCGTGGGCGAATGCGACGCTGGCTGCCGTCACGACCTGGAGTGCCACGAAGCGCTTCTCCACGAGCTTGTACACCTCTCGGTCGCTGCCGACGCGTTCGGCGGTTGGGTGGGGGGCGTTGCGGGCGTTGTAGCGGATGATCACTTCGGCAAGCAGGGTAACTCCCAAGGCAATGACGAAGGACATGATCCACTTCTGTTCTTCACTCCATCCGAGGCTCTTGAACCAGTCAACGTTCTTGAGGCCCTTGAGAAGGGTCGCCATGGCGATGATCAGGACATCGAGGAAGATGAATAGCGGCCGCCACCGGTTGACCGCCTTGAGAGGATCGTTGCTGTTGAAGACAACGATCTTGATGAGCCAGAAGAGCAGGAATGCAATGGTTCCTCCCAGAAGCGGCGCAAAGAGCCAACTCTGGAAGATTTCGATGACCTTGGCCCAGGCGATGGCGTCGCCGGCGTGATCCCAGCCGTAGAAGGATCCGGCTGCAAACATGCCGGCTCCGATGACGCCGCCGACGATGGAGTGGGTGGTGCTCACGGGCATGCCCCACCATGTGGCGATGGTGAGCCAGATGGCCGTTCCCAGCAGGGCCCCCAGCATGCCGTAGATGTACAGTTCGGGGGCAAACTCGAGGGCGCCGCCAACGGTGCCAGCCATGTCGGGGGCAGTTCCGTTGACGGTGGCGTTTGTGGCAGTAGTGCTGGCGGGTCGGACAAAGGCTGTCTCGGCGTCGAGAATGCCCTTGCGCACGGTCTTGGTCACGGAGCCGCCAGCCAGGACGGCGCCGGCGAATTCCAGTACGGCGGCGACGATGATGGCTCGCTTCAGGGTAAGGGCGCCGCTGCCGACGCTGGTCCCCATGGCGTTGGCGACATCGTTGGCGCCAATGGTCCAGGCCATGTACAACCCAAACAGTGCGGCCAGGCCGATGATGGCCTCCAATGAGAAGATCCCGAAATCCAAAGCCATTGGCGCGCCGACCAAGACACGATACACTACGTTGACATATAGAGTCTATTGATCCTCTATATTTTCCGCAGGTTGGGGTATTCGGAGGCGCCGGCTTTGCGGACTCCTACTTCAACAACAGCCGCTCGCCCGTGGCAGCATAATGCAATTTCTCTGCAATCTTGACCGCGTTGTCGCCGCAGCGCTCCAGGTACCTGGCCACCATCATGTAATGCGCGCAACGCTCGATAGTGTGAGAATCCTGGGCCATGAAGGTCAGGCACTCGCGCCACACACTGTAACGCTGGGCATCCACATCATCCTCCAACGACATCAAACGATCCGTCTCCGGCGGCGCCCCCTGTTTGAACGCCTCGATGACAAGCCGCACCATTTCCCCCACGTCATCGCCCATCGACCGGATGCTCACCATGCGAGCAATGTGGCCCTCACCCTCCGGCCAAGCCTTGGCCACGCGTGCAATGTCGTAACCGTAGCGCCCGATCCGGTTCAGGTACGTGATCAGCTTCAAGATCGCCCCGATGCGCCGCAGATCCCGGGCAACCGGCGATTGAAGAGTCAGGAGGGCCAACGCCCGGGTCTCGATGGCTTCGTCAAACTCGGCCAACTCATCCCGCTCGGCGATCACCTCGTCGGCCAGGCCGTGATCCAGTTCCTCCAGGGACCTGACCCCCAAACTAAGCATTCTCGACGCCAGATGCGCCATGTCTTCGACTTGCTGGCCCAGTTGGTCCAGTTCTTCGTGGAATCGGTTACGACTCATGCTGAAACCTCAACAGGAAGAGTGGGCAGCGCCCAATGCCCGAGTTTCCGCCGGGCGCCGCTTGGCACTTCGACATTGGTCACTGTCAGTTCACCGCCCCTCATATCGATGCGGTTGAAACTTTGCCCGCAGTTGGTTTTGCGGCTACAGAACGTGCCGGTGGTGGCAATCACGGTGTCGTTGACCCGCCACGCCCAGGGCTGGTGCTTGTGCCCCGTCAACACCAAGGGCACACGATGCTCATCCAGCACCCGCAGCAACTCGCCGGAGTCCAGCAAGATGTTGCGCTCACGACCGGTGAACGGCACCGGGATCACGTGGTGGTGCAACGCCACGACCGTCGGAGCCGGATTGGCGTCCCGCATGATCTGTTCGAACCACTCCATCTGCTCCCGGCCGATGTGTCCCTCGTGGATGTCCGGCTCGGCCGAGTCAAGCCCGACGAAGTTCACGCCCCGCCACGCTTGGGCGTAGTAGCGCCGACCACCCATGAGCCGATCCGCGAACAGTCGCCAGCCTTCCCGCATGGCGTCGTGATTGCCCATGACACAGCTGACGGGCGCTTCGAACCGATCCAGCAAGTGGGCGGTGCGTTCCAACTCGTCGGCGGTGCCGTAGTCGGTCAGGTCACCCGTGAAGATGACGTGATCAACGTCCATGTCGTTGACTCGGCGAACACCGGCCTCGAAGGCTTGCTCGTCGAACCACGAGCCGCTGGCGTGGAAGTCGCTGACGTGGGCAAGCGTCAGTTCCATGGCCTAGCCCTCCTGCCCGAGGCTTGTTCCGGCCATTGGGCCAAACCTCCCCATCGCAAGCCACGCAAGCGCGGCTCGGTCCCGGCAGCTTTGACTTCACTCGCTTCGCTCATTGGGCCAAACCTCCCGCTTGCAAGCCACGCAGGCGCGGCTCGGTCCCGGCAGCTTTGAC
>JBFJVP010000085.1:0-9279 GCA_041624075.1 Thermoplasmatota archaeon
CGACGTCTCCGCGCGTTGGGAGCCTTTCACCACACACGACGGGATGACGTTCGACGTGGGAATCACGACGCTGACCTGCCGGTAGTGGAGAACGCTTGCGCCAACTTCCGATCTCCTGCGACCCCACCTGCTTGAGGTCCTCGTCCAGGCGGTTACCCGCCAGGTAGGCGACGCGCAACACCCGACCCTCTGGCGTCGGCTTCAGGAACGGAATGACCTCATCTAGTGCCTGGATGGCCGGCACGTTGTGGCCAAAGTCCAGCAGCACGCGATAGTCGCCCACGTCGAAGGTGTTCATGCGACCAGGGTTCTGGCCCACAGTGGAGTTGAATGTCGTCAGACCGGCACGGGTGTCCTCTTCGGTAACGCCAAGGGCGTAGCACGCGGCCACGGCGGCCATGGCATTCTGGACATTGAAACGTGCATGGCCCGCCATGGTGATCGGAACGTCCACGGCCTCAGCCACCTGGAACCGGGCACGCCCGCGGCGCAACTCGATCGCCCCATCGGCGTATGTGACCACCACGTTCTCCGGGTCCGCGTCGAGGTGCCTGGCAAGGGCCGGATGCTCCGGATCGAGGCTGAACAGGATGACCTTGCCCTTCATGCGGCCATCGGTGTGGAGGCTCAGGACCAGATCATCGTCGGCATTGAGCACGGCCGTGGACGCTGCATCAGGCACGGTGCCTTTCAGGCGCAACAGGTCTTCCAGGTCGTGAATGTCGCCCTCGCCGATGTGGTCACGTGCCACGTTGAGAAGAATGCCCACGTCAACGCGATCGACACCCATGCCGCGGCGCAGGATACCGCCCCGTGCAACCTCCATGACCGCGTGGGTCACGGTCGGCTCGCGCAGGACGGTCTGGGCACCCATGGGGCCCGAGTAGTCGCCGCGCAGAATCACCTGGTTTTCCACTTCTACCGTTCCCGTGCAAGCCAGGCCAACGCGACCCCCGGCGTACTTGAGCACGTGGGCGATCAGACGCGCGGTGGTGGTTTTGCCGTTGGTTCCGGTGATGGCAACCGTGGGGATGCGGCCGTCGTCGTCGGGGAACATCATGTCCACGATGGGCTCGGCCACGTTGCGAGGCGTTCCATTGGTGGGTTCCAGGTGCATGCGCAGCCCGGGCCCGGCGTTGACTTCCACGATGCCGCCGCCGGTTTCGTCCAGTGGTTCGCGCAAGTGGGGCGCCACCACGTCGATTCCCATGATGTCCAGGCCAACGATGCGTGCCACCCGCTCCGACATGAAGCGGATGGAAGGGTGCATCTCGTCGGTCACGTCGGTAGCCGTGCCACCGGTTGACAGGTTGGCCGTCGACTTCAGGACCACCTCTTGGCCCAGTTCTGGCACCGATTCGAGGCTCAAATCCTGGATCTTGAGCATGCGCTTGGTGTTGGCGTCGACGGTGATGCGGGTAAGCACTTTCTCATGCCCAAAGCCGCGGCGAGGGTCCTTGTTGACCGCTTCGATGAGCTGGTCCACGGTGTGTTTGCCGTCGCCCACCACATGGGCGGGGTCCCGGCGGGCAGCAGCAACGAGCTTGCCATCGATGAGCAGGATCCGGTGGTCACGGCCCACGAGGAAGCGCTCGACCACCACGGTATCGTGGTGCGCCTTGGCCGATTCAAAGGCGGCAGCCAGTTCCTCCTCATCCTGGATGTCCGTGGTGATGCCGCGGCCGTGGTTGGCATCCAGGGGCTTGACAACAACGGGGTAGCCGATTCGCTTGGCGACGCGTGCGGCATCCTCCAAGTCGTGGACAGCCTCGCCCCGGGGGACCGAGACGCCGGCCTCGTCCAGCAACCGCTTGGTCCACGACTTGTCCGCCGCCACCGCGACACCCAGGGCGGTGGTTTCACTGGTCATGCTGGCCTGGATGAAGCGCTGCTTGTGGCCCTGGCCGAGCATGACGTGGGATTGGCTGTTGATGCGCTGCACGGGAATGCCGCGGCGCTTGGCCTCCTCAACGATGCTGGCAGTGCTGGGACCAAACAGGTTGCGTTCCCGGATCTCCTTGAGCTCCTGCACGATGGCGGCCACGTCGACGCTTTGGCCATCGATGAGATCCTGAAGCAACTGGACCGCGCGCTCGCCCGCGACCAGGCCGCACTCCTCGTCCACGTGGCGGTAGACCACCGAGTAGACGCCCCGCGTCGTGGTTTCACGTGTCTTTCCAAAGCCCACGTCCATGCCGGCGAGACCCTGGAGTTCCAGGGCAATGTGTTCCACGATGTGGCCCGCCCACGTGCCGCGCTCCAAACGCTGGAAGAAGCCGCCCCGAACGCCGGGGCTGCACCGGTGCTCGATGAGGCTCGGCAAAGCGGCCTTGATGCGGTCCGGCAAGCCCGGAATCTCATCGCTGGGCGACTCCTCGAGCTCTCCGATGTCGAGCAGCATGTAGGTGACAGGGAAGCGGGCGTAGAAGTTCGGCCCCCGCAGGGCCCGGTGGGCGAGGATCTCCATCAGCCACGCTCCATTGGAGGGACGCAGATAACGCCTGCCCTCCGGAAGGCATCGTGCAGCCCGCCCGGCGGGGTCAAGTGCGTGGAAACATCTCGCGTGCGGACCATGGTTCACCTCAAGCCAGCGTCGGGTCCTCGTGGTCGGCCTGCAGTAGCCGCTCAGACGGACGGATGTACCGGCGCTCCTCCATGTCGTAGCCGTGGCCTTTGGTCAGGGTATGCACTTGAACGCCCTCCTCGGCGATGGCGCTGCCCATGGTGACATCGGTCACGTTGCTGTAACGCATGTTGTGCCCGTCGACCACCACGATGACGCCGCTGCCAATGGCCTCGAGCCGCTGGCCATCTCGCACGACAATGCCCGTGTCCTCATCCAGGCCCAGACCAAGCACGCCGGGGTTGCTGGTGACCACCTCCAGCAGTCGACTGAAGCGACCCCGCTGGGTGAAGTGGCTGTCCACGACGGCGTTACGGATGAGTCCCATGCCCGGCGTCATCTGCACGGTGCCCTTGCGCATGGCCATGCCGGCGCGACCCTGGTAGATCATCACCTGGCTCATGGCGGCGGCACCAGCACTGGTGCCAGCAATGACACCGCCCCGTTGGTAGTGGCCCTTGAGAGTGTGGAGAACATCGCTGCCCCCCAACAGGTTGGTGATGCGAAGCTGGTCGCCGCCCGTGAAGAAGACCACATCGGCGTCCAGGATGCGTTGCACATGGGTGGGGTCGTTGGCGGCGTGGCGATCCTGAATGTCCATCACGTTGACGGTCTCGACGCCGATCTTGTGCAGCGGCTCAACGTACTGCTCAGCCGCCTCAACAGGAATGCTGCTGGCCGTCGGGATCAACTCCACCACGTTGCTGCCGCCGTCGGGCAGGTCGCAAATGGTTCGCAGGACTTCCAAATCGGTTGTCTTGTCCTCGTTGCCACCGACTGCCACCAGGGTGCCCTCCGGCACCACGCGCTCCATCCTGATCATGCCTGGGCCTCCGCGACCGCCCACGCCATTTGGAGATTGCTGCCGCCCCCATGCCCATCGGCCGTCGTCAAGATGAGGCCCACCGCCACTTCCGGCGGGAAACGCGCAATGGCCCGCCGCACACATTCATCCGGTGCAACGCCGGCCTCCATCCAGTCATAGACGCGCCCCGCGAGCCGGTCGCGGGCCAAGTGGTCACCGTCGCCCGTCACGCAAACCGCGCCCGCAGGCCCGGCGTGCAGTCCACACCCGATCATGGGGACGTCGCCCACGCGGCCCAGCAAGGTGCTGATAGTGCCGCCAGTCGACAGGGCCGCCGCAAATCGGGTGCCATCGGTGGCCACCGCGCCCACCGTGTCACTACAGCCAACAGCATCCCGGAAGGGCACCTCAAAGTTCCAGTTGCGTTGCAACTCGGGCAGATCCCACTCACACCAGCCGGGCTCCACGGCGCCAGCCGCCAGCATGGCCTGCAACCGCTCGAACTTAGCCTTGGCAATGGGCGCCACCGAGTCATAGTCGCCGTGCCCCCGCGCACGGGCAAAGGCCTGCGCGCCCCGGCCCGCCAGGAGATTATGGGGCGTCGCCCACACGTCGCGAGCCACCAGGACCGGATTCTTCACCCGCTCCAGGCAACAAGCCGCGCCAAACCGGCCATCATCGGTCATGACGGAAGCCTCCATCTCGATCGAACGGCCATCGAAGCGCAGGTTGCTTCCGGTTCCCGCGTTAAAGCGTGGGTCGTCCTCCATGACCACGGTCGCCGCGATGGCAGCATCCAGCACACTCGCGCCGCCGCCAAGAGCTTCCAGACCCACTCGGGCCGCTGCCTCAGGCCCATCGTGGTCCTTGTGGTCGTAACTGCCAGCCCCCCCGTGGACCAGTACGCGTAGCGTCACGGCCGCGCCCACTAGCCCGGGTTGGATAAGCGTGACACCTGGCGCCCGGGCTCCAGCGGCCACCGCTCCCCTTATGGACCGCCCCCGACTCGCGCGACGCGTGGCCCTGGAACCGGTAATCGTGGCCGGCACGACTGTCCCCGGCGTAGCCGCCGAGCTTGCCAACCAGTTGGGCGCCCCGCTGGCGCACGCTGAGATCAAGCGTTTCCCGGATGGCGAGTGCTATGTGCGGGTCACCGATGACCTGGCTGGCCGGCACGCCATCGTCGTGCAGAACACCAGTCCTGACGGGGCCCTGGTAGAGGCGCTGCTCTTGCAGGACGCGGCCCGTGAAGCGGGTGCACGAAGAGTCACTACCGTTGTACCGTACATGGCATACGCCCGGCAGGATCGTTCCTTCAAGGCCGGTGAGGCAGTCAGCAGCCGCGCGGTGGCCAGAGCGCTTGACGCCAATTGCGACGCCCTGATCACCATCGACCCCCACAAGGAAGAGATCCTGGGATTCTACAGCTCGGCCCGCAGTGTGACCGCGGTTCCGGCCCTGGCGCATCAACTGGGCCAGTGGGGCGTGGATGCCATCTTGGCCCCCGACGCGGGCGCGCGGGACCGTGCCCAGCGCGCCGCAGACCTGCTCGGAGTCCCCTTTGACCACCTGGAGAAGACCCGCCTCGGACCAACGGAGGTCGTCATCAAGGCCAAGGAACTGGATGTGGCCGGCAAACGGGTGGCGATCGTGGACGACCTCATCGCCAGCGGCGGCACCATGATCAAGGCGGCCCAGCAGCTCAAGGCGCAGGGCGCCACCGTGGTGTACGCGGCTTGCACACACGGGCTGTTCACCGGTGGCGCGGTCCCCAAGCTCCTGGCGGGCGGCATCGACCGGGTGCTCTGCTCCAACTCGCTGCCCAGCGAAGGCTGTGATGTCGTTTCCGTCGCCGACGCCATTGCATCCGCACTACTGGCAACGGCCACGGTGTAGGGGCTGTTGCCCGAATGAGCAGGTGGCGCCTCTAGGGGTCCAAAACGATGATGGCACAAGCGAATTGGTAGTCCCGCCAGGTATCGTACACCACAAAGCCCCAATCAGTACACCAGGGAAGCGGCGGCGTGCACCGGCTGCCGAGGCACTGCGGCTCGGTGTCCGTGTAGAAGAAGTGGGCACCCAGCGTGTCTTTACCGTCCAGGTCTTGGATGTAGAACGAGACGCCGCACGGCTGGAACCCGAACACCGGGCCACCCGTACACTGTAGGTCGGTTGGCTCGTAGGTGTGGCCGCCGGCGGAGGCCAACGGAAGGAGGAGGGCGAGGGTGGTGAAACAAGCAAGTGGGAGTGCAAACGTGAGCTTGCGCATGCGCCCAGAAGGGTGGCTGCCTTCTAGGCACCCATCGAACAGGCGTTGGCCTGTCTAGTGTGCAAGCGCCCGGCGGGGACCGGCCCGCCTTCTACCAGGCACAAACATACCTGGTGGAGATGGAGTGTACAGCTAGCGACCGAGGCGCCTCGACTCCTTTCCTCCCGGTTCCCATATGTTGGCAATTCGGGCGAATTTCCTGCAAGACCCCCGCCCACAGGCCGTCGGGCAGATCGGCCCGGCGGCTCTGCCCTTGGCCGGCGCAACTGCTCGGATCAACGCCATTACCGAGAACGAGAATAAGGGGAAAAGGAGGCAAGGACGCGGAGCTTACGCGATCTTCGTGTCGGCGTCGTAGGCCAGGCCACCGCAGGTTCCCGCCGTGCGTTGGAGGCCCGTGAACGCCGCCTCAGGCTCCGTGACGTGTCCAATGGGCATCCCCTCGTGAATGGTGCCACATTCTGCGCCGACACCATTGGTTTCCTCCCAGATCTCCAGCCCGTGGGGGAACGCGTAGATGTAGAACGTGCTGTCCGGAGTCTCCAGCGTGGTTGCCCGCTGGCTGCCCGAGGCAGACATGGCCACGGCCAGCAGCAAGGTTGCCGTCAGGACGGCTAGTGTCTTCATGGGTTCATCCTGCCCACCGAAGTGGGCGAGCCAGCGTATCCGCCTAATCCAATAAGTTGAGGCCTTGATTCTCGCGGGCGGGACCAACGCACCGGAAGGGTACTGGTTTGCTTTCAATCAATAAATGAGGAGTCAGTTCCTGGCGTTGCTCTTGTTGCGCGCAGGCAACCGCACGATACTGAACCAGTAATCATCGATGGCCTTCACGATTTCAAAGAAACAGGCAACATCCACGGGCTTGCTGATAAACGATGACGCCTGAAGGTCATACGAGCGCAGGATCTCCTCGTCATCGGAGGACGTCGTCAGGACCACCACCGGCAGCGATCGCATGCCGCTGCGGGCCTTGATCTCCTTCAGAAAACCGAAGCCGTCCATGACAGGCATGTTGATGTCAAGCAAGATCAGATCAGGCAGGGACTCATTGTTCGCCGAGCGGGCCTCAAGCAGTTCGAGAGCCTCCTGGCCATGACTGCACACCGTGATCCGGTTGGCGATCTTGCTGGCTTTGAACGACTCCAACGTCAACCAAACATCTGCTTCATCGTCGTCGACCAAAAGAATCTCAATCATTTGCTGATGTCTCATGTCACGTCTCCTTGGGTAGTGTGAACCAGAAAATGGACCCCGGCCCGTCCGAGCTTGCTTCCGCGCCAGCAGGCACTCCGCCGTCAGGCAACGCCGCGCCCCCAAGAGCAGCGCTGGCGGCTGGCCGGGCAGTCACACCAATGGCGCCGCCGTGCCTTTCGACGATGCGCGCGGCAATCGCCAATCCAAGGCCAGTTCCGTCGTATTGCGTCCGAGTGTGAAGCCGCTTGAAGGGCTCAAAAATCTGCTTACGCCGATCAGCAGGTACTCCGATGCCGTTGTCTTCGATCTCGATGCGCCAGTGCATTGGCTCCTGCTTGGCACGCAGCCAAACAGTAGGAACGGCGCTTTGGTTGTACTTGATGCCGTTTGCCACCAAGTTGGACACCGCTTGCGCCAAACGAGGAGCATCCACGACGACCCGCGGCAGTTCACCAACGACAACCCTTGCCCGACGCTCGCTCAGGGTTGCCTCCAAATCACAGATGACCTGGTCCACTACGTCCTTCAGGTCCGTTGTCGCCCGCATGGGAGCTTGGCTGCCGGCGCGGGAATAGTGAAGCAAATCCCGGACGAGGGATTGCATGCGCCTGCTGCCATCGACGGCGTACGCCATGAACCGATTGGCCGTCTCATCCATCTCGGGCCCGTAGCGATCCTGAAGCATCGTCGTAAAACTGGACACCTTGCGCAGGGGCTCCTGCAAGTCGTGGCTGGCCACGTACGCGAACAACTCCAGTTCCTTGTTGGATCGCTCCAGTTCCCGCGCCAACCGCTCACGTTGCACCAAGTCGGCGCGCATGGACAGCAACGACTGCCGGCTGCCCAGAACCAGAACCGATGCAAAAAGCAGCATCAGCAAACCGATGAGGATGTAACCGGTCCACCCAAGGGCAACCACAGGCGCCGTTCCCATCGCGCGGGCAACGCCCGAGACCAGTAACCAGTACAACAGTCCAAGGTACGCAAGTCCCCCGACGGCGGCCAACAGGACCAACGCATGGGCCCGACCCAAGTACGGAAACCGGGCCTGGCGGCGGTAGCGGATTGCTGAAACGCCCGCCCAGACGCCAAAGATGCCTGGAATGCCCATGGTCGCCGCCACCAATTCGAAGAAGGTCGCCGGCTGGCTGGGAAGGGGCGCCGGGGGAAGGGGCGCGCGGGCACTAAACGCCAACGTTGCCGGCGAGTCATCCTGTTGCGACATGAACAGTGACAGATCCTTGCTGTTGGCAGTGACCTCCAGGGAAACCTGGTCCTCGGGCCACGGCAGACTACCCAAGCCAGCCCATAAGAACTCCAATTCGGGCGGCAGTGCCAAGTGGAGCGTCGCGGTTCCGCCACGCGTCCAGTCAGGCCGCATCCAAGTGCCTTCATACAACACGACCATGTGATCTTCCCGTGCCTCGCGCCCGACCTCGTGCAAGCCCAGCGCGGGCGCAGCCACCGTCGAGTAATGAAGCCGGAGGCTGGAATAGCGCGCACTCAAGCTGTCGAATGACGTGCTGACCGGATTCTCATCAACAAAAGAGCCATTGAGCAATTCCTGCCCCACCGGCGGCTCCCCGACGGGGTCATCGTCCAGGGGCGGACTGTTGGCAAGGTACTGGCCGTTATCAGCCAAATACCACGCCACGTGCGTAATGGGACGATCGTCCGACTCAAGGGGCACCACCACGGAGAACGGCCGCGTGTCAAAGGACCCCGACTCCGGATCAGCCATCCGAGCAACGAAACGCAAGTCCCCGTCTCCATCCAACGCGTGCACCTCCTGAACCGCGTCGCGTCGCAACGGCACCGCCTGGTAATCCCGTTCAACCGCTCGATTGGCGTCAAACACGACCGCGACCGTTACGGCGCCAGGCGGAGGAAAAACCGGCACAGCGAGCAGGCCACACGACGTGTTCAAGCTCCCCTCCTCGAAGTCAAACCACCCCCCAGCCACATGCACGGTGAAGTGACTCTCCGGACCGGTGCGCCCACAATTAACCGCCACAGCCTCATCCTCCACTCCAAGAGACAGATCGATCGGCAGCGTGGCGTCCATCGTCGCCAGGATGTGAAGGCCATCGTGCGCCGCACTAACAGAGGAAATGCCCATCATGCCCGCAAGAAGAAGCAGGCCAAAGGCAAGCCGGCACACACGGTCGTCAGGGGCCAGCAACCATTTTAACGTACCTAACAAGAAAGCATCTGGGCCGACCCGATTCGGTCGAAAGCTCAGCGGGGATCATCGGCGGGGAATTGGCAACCATGGCCCTACTCGGCGGCCTCGTCGTGCTGGCTGGCGGCACCATGGACTACTTCGAGGCACGGGGCGACTACAGCAGCGCGGCGTTTCTGGGGGCCGAGGCGCCGGCCTCGGCC
>JBFJVP010000086.1:0-9268 GCA_041624075.1 Thermoplasmatota archaeon
GCCATTTCGGGCTGCATGGCGCGCTGCGTGGTTTGGAGGTCCGTCGAGCGGGTCTTGCCGACGATGCTCATGCCTCCCCGGGGTTCGGCTGCGACACCGGTAATGATGTCATAGTCGCTGCCGCCGAGGTAGGATGCATAGTGCAGGAAGCTGCCGCTGGCATCGAGCTTGGCGTAGAAGCCGTCGGGCCAGTCCAGGCTGCCGATCGTGTCCTGGGTCGGTGCCACGAGGGGGAAGTCCGGCGAATTGGTCTTGCCCACGACGTAGACGCTTCCGTCACGGCCGATGTCAATGTCCACTCCGTAGTCTCGGTCGTTGCCGCCGAGGAACGTGGAGAACACGACGCTGCTGGCGTCCGGCGTCAGTTTTGTGACAAAAACGTCGAGCGCGGCTTCCGGGCTGCCGTGGTCGCCTTGAAGGGGATCCAGCGTAGGGAAATCGGAACTGCGGGTGCCGCCGATCATGTAGATGTAGCCGTCGGCGTCGACGGCCAAACCCTTGTAGAAGTCCTCTCGCAGGGCTCCGCCCAGGTAGCTTGAGAACTCAAGAATCGGGTCGATGACCAAGGCCTTGGAGGGGTCGTAGGGGCCCAGATCGATGCCCACGCGCTGGTTGTCCAGTACTTTGAATGCCGAGGCAACTGGTGTGGGCGTGCCATCGGTGCCTCGCTGGTAGGCTACTGGTGCAGGTTGCTTCACGACGCCTCCGGGGGTCTCGATCCAGAGGTCGCCGTCGACCAATCTGAGATTGGCTTCGGGGCCAATGCGAACGACGGCTTGCTGGGGGTCGGCTCCCGGGGCGACCAAGAAGTCGTATTCGAGGCGTCCATTGCCGTCGCGCAGGCGAACATCGATGCCGGGGTAGACGTCTTCCAGCAGCACGGACCGGAACAGGCGCTGATGAGTCAACCAGGCGTTGGGGTCGGGGCCGCGCAAGGAGTGGACGAGGGTGGATACGGGGTCCTCGCCATGGGCGCGTGTGGCTTGGCCATCGTCGAACCGGATGTTGAGGTGTTGGCCGTCCAGGGCGAGCCGGATCCCGGATGCAAGTACATGTGCCACGCCAGTGGGGGTGCGGGCGATGAACAGGACATCATCGGGGGCTTGGCCATGGTTGCGCGTGAATGCCACGGCTCCCGCGTCGAGGAGGTCCGTCGCGGTGGTTTCGTGCACGCGGTCAGATCCAGAGCCATGGGCTGCCAGCGCTGATGGTATGGCCGCAAGCAGCACGAGCGCCAGCGCAAGCAGTCGGGTTCGATCCACGGTGCCCCTAGCGGAAGTGCCTCTTACAAAGGCGTTGCCGCCCGCTGGGGATCTTTGTGGGGTCGATGGGGTATCGGCACAGGAGCCGCTGCCGGGCAGCCCGGGGCTGACCAGGGGGTGCACGTTTGCGGCCCTGCACTGGGAGTGGCTGGCGGCGCCGATCTAGGGCTCCCCGGCGGGGTCCCTGGGGCGGTGCCGGATGTCCCAGATGCGCAGGTGGGCGATCACGGGCATGATGAGGTCGCCAAAGCGCAGGCCCTTGGGGGTCAGGCTGTATTCGACGCGTACGGGCACTTCTGCGAAGGCTTCGCGGCGCACCAGTCCCTGGGCCTCCAGTTCCTTGAGTCGTTGGCTGAGGGTGCGGCTGCCGATGCCGCCCAGGTGGTCCTTGAGTTGATTGAAGCGGAGGCGTTCTTTCATGCGCAGGAGGAAGCAGATCTCGAAGCTCCACTTCTGGAAGAGTGGGTTGAGGGCTTCCACGTTGACGCGAATCTCGTCTTCGAGGCTGCCGTGGTCTTCGAGCCAACTGACCACTTCCTCCATGGTGCGGCGGTGGCCCTCGGCGAGTTGGTCAAGGAATTGGTCCAGGCGCGTGATGAGTTGGCTGTTGGTGAGTCCTGAGGTGGGTGTCGGTACAGTCATGTTGGTGTCCTGGCGAACACTTGCTGGCTGTTTGAACCACCTGTGTTCGCGCCCTCCACTGGCTGGTTTATGTTACCCCCGCGTATCAACACTTCCAAGAAGAAAGCAGTGTGCTGTGAAGCGCCTGCTTTCAAAACGCCACCAAATAGAGGTCTATCATGTCCGAATCCAACCAGGCACCCCGCACCGACGCGGTCGACACCGCCTACCCCTTCATTGGCCACAACATCGGCCACAAGATCACCGTCACCCTGGCGGCCCTGATCCCCTTCGCCCTTACCATCCTCGCCATCGTCCAACTCTGGGGACGCCACGTCACATGGCTCGACCTGGGCCTCCTCTTCGGCCTGCAACTGGTCGCCGGCCTCGGCATCACCCTCGGTTTCCACCGGCTGCTCGCCCACGGCTCCTTCAAGGCCAGCGCCCCCGTGCGCTTCGTCCTGCTGCTCATGGGCGTCACCGCCCTGCAAGGAGGCCCCGCCGCCTGGGCCGCCACCCACCGCCGCCACCACGCCCGCAGCGACCAACCCGGCGACCCCCACAGCCCCCTCGAAGGCTTCTGGCACGCCCACTTCGGCTGGCTCCCCAAGGGCAACCTCGTCCACAAGGGGCCCGCCCACCAGAAACTCATGGCCGACCCCGTCGTCGCCTTCCTCGAAAAAACCCAGCTCCTCTGGTACGTCCTCTCGTTCATCCTGCCCGGCGCCATCGCCTTTGCAGTCATGGGCACCTGGGGCGCCTTCTGGCAAGCGGTCCTCTGGGGCGGCGTCGTGCGGGTCTTCCTGGTCCACCACGTCACCTGGAGCATCAACAGCATCTGCCACACCTGGGGCACCCGCCCCTATACGAGTCCGGACGTGGCCCGAAACAACGTCATCTTCGGTGTGCTGGGCTTCGGTGAAGGCTGGCACAACAACCACCACGCCTTCCCCAACAGCGCCTACCTCGGCCACCGCTGGTACCAATTCGACATCGGACGCTACATCCTCGTCGTCCTGCGCGCCCTCGGCCTTGTCAGGGACGTGAAGGTGCCCAGTCGCGCCGAGCGGGATGCGCGGCGGGCCACTCACCGGGCTGCCGTCGCTTAGCCGTCGAGGCTCGCCCCATCCGGAGGCCGCCGGCCGCGTTGTGCTCCACTGCACAATCGCCATTGCAGTGGCTTCCCGGATCTTCACCACCGCGCCTTGGGTCGCCCCATTGCCCAGCGACGCCGGGGTGACCAAGGCGCCTAGGCGGACGGGCCCACGTTGGCCTCGTTTGCCTGCTCAACGTGGTCGTCCGGCTCGGCCGTGTCGCCGAAGTACAACTTAAAAAGCCACTCCCAGGAGCCCGACAGGACGCTCCAGTACATGCGGTTGAAAACCTGCTTCATGGCGAACTTGGAGTGCGTCGGCTTATCGGCGCGGGGGCCGTCCCTGTACGTCCCTGACACGAAGAGCAACTTGTGGTCGCCCACCTCCATGGGACAAGTGGTCCGGCCATTGTACAGCCAATGCCCGTCTTCCACATGCAGGTCGGCGCAGATGTTGCGGGCCACCACCAGGGATTGGAGGTGGGCAACCACGCCTGCCTTGGAGATGCGGATGTTGGTGGCATCGCCCAAGGCGTAGATGCGGTCGTGACCGTAGACTCGCATGGTTTGCGGATCGGTCGGAATGAAGCCGTCCACATCACCGAGGCCCGAGATGGGGACAATCGGAGCGCCTCGGTGTGGAGGAATGGCAATCAACACATCGTACGGGACTTCCCGCCCATCCCAGGCGCGCAGCCTTTGCCGGGCGCCATCGACGGATGCGACGCTGAACCCGGAAACCACGTTCACGCCGCACTCGTCAAGGCGAGGCTGGATCTGGTCGGCAACAGACGTCGCCGGGTAGGCTTGTGGGTCCGGCGTCACCAGCGTGATCTGGATCTTGTCCCTGATTCCTCGAGAACGGAAGTAGTCGTCCGCCCGGAACACCGACTCGTTGGGCGAGGGCGGGCACTTGTAAGGCGTGCCTGTAATGGCTACTACGAGGTGGCCTTCCTGCATGCCTTCAAGGGCCTCCCAGACGTGACGCGCGACGACGGGTCCCTGATGGAAATTGAGAGCGTTCCCTTCCAGGCCAGGAATCAAGTCGAGGCGGGCAACAGCTCCGGTGGCAAGCACCAAGTGATCGAATGGCACCTCGCGGCCGCTGCCCGTGATGACGACGCGGGCGTCCGTGTCAATGCGCTGGGCACCCTCGGGCAGGAATTGAACCACTTCGTGGAGCAGGGGCTCCTGCTCCCGGATGAAGGACTCGGGCTTGGCGCCCTGGAATGCCACATCGAGGTTGCCGGGTTGAAATGCATGCAGGTCGTTTTCGCCGATGAGGACGATCTTGGCGACTCCTGCATGGAGTTCCAAAGCCAGATCTGTTGCCAAGAGATTGGCCGTTAGCGTACCTCCCGTTCCTGAGCCGACGATGACGATGCTGTGCTTCACTGGGATTCCTCCAGCCCGCGGGTCCAGGCCAAAATGTGGAAATGGGGAACTGGATGGGAGACGTCTCGGGCGTCATGGATGTGAGTCGTTGACATGCAACGCGCCTCGTTGCGCCGTGCAATGGGCTTGGATCTACCGTGCAAGCACGCGAGCGTCCGGTCGAGGGGGATGAGGGGGGCGAGGGCTTGGTTGGTGGTCCCGGCGAGGTTGGTTTCAGAGGTTCCGCCGGGTGGCTTGGAGTGCATCAAGGGGGTCAAGGGTGGTTGCTTGCTGAGTGGATGTTGGCACATTCACATGGATGCGGCCGAGGGGCCGCGCCACGCCGTCTCCAGGGGGCGCGGCGGGAGCCGGTTGCACGCAGCGGGGGCCGGGTGCTTCAACGGCCCCCTGACATGCCCTGCGTGCAAGCAGACATGCTGGCGGCAATCAATAACAGCCGCCGCCGTTTGTCACTCCTGAGAATGACGCAGCACGGGGCGTTGCCCTATCGCTTCGCTGCCCGGTAGCCGCCCACGGGAATCGTGGCGACGCCGCGCTCGTGGAAGTGGAACTGCGCTTCCAGGGGGTAGTCCCACAGGGCCACGCGCTCAAGGCGGAGCCCGAGTTCACCCAGAAACGCACGCAGGAAACGCTCGCCACTGGGCTGGGCAAGGAACCAGATTGACCCGTTTGGCTGGCCGGCGATGGCGGTCGCGGCGCGTTCATAGAAGAGACGGTCGCCTCGCCGGTTGGACCTCTGGGCCCCAAAAGGAGGGTTCATCAGCACCGTGTCAAAGGAGCCAGAATCCGGAATCCAATCCTGCAGGTCGGCCGGTGTCCACGTTATGCGGTCGCTGACCCGAAGGCTGCCTGCCGTGGCGGCGCTGGCGGCCAAGTCAAGGCTTGCCGGATCGATGTCGACCCCAACCACGCGCTTTGCGCCAAGCAAGGCCGCACCGATGGCGAAAATGCCTGTGCCGCAGCCCAGATCGAGCACGTGCTTTCCGGCAATGGCTCCCTCCAATTGGGCTTCCCACAGCAGCTCGGCGGCGATGGGCGCAGGTGTGCGGTATTGTTCCAATTCGGCCTGCGGATCTGGATGCCGAGGGATGGCCTCCAGACTCCGCTCCAACTCCCTGCGCCGCACAAGCCCGCGACGTATGGGCTCTTAAAGAAGTCGGGGCAAGGTGACCGTCGCCCGAGACCCCGTGCCCCTTGGGAACAACCCCCGTTGGTTCGGGGCGCTGGAGCCCATGGGGACGCCGTGCGCGGGTGCATGGGCGCCTGGGCGCCGTCCGCACTCCTTATCTTGTAGCGCCCGCCATGGGTGATTGTTGGGACGCCTCTTCATCGTCCGGCACGGACAAACCACGTGCAACAGGGACGGCATCATTCAAGGCCCGCGCATTGACAGCGAGCTGTCCGAGCTCGGCCACCGGCAGGCACAGGCCGTCGGTCGTGCGCTCAGCAAAGCGGGGCTGGACGCCATCTACACCAGCCCTCTGCAACGCGCCCGGCAAACTGCACAGGCGGTGCTTGAAGCGCACCACGGCGGACGCCAGGAGCCGGTGCTACAGGTGGCACCGGAGATCTACGAATTTGACTACGGTGTGCTAGCCGGGCAAAGCCTGGAGTCGGTGCGGGACGAGGTCGCGCAGATCCTGGATGCCTGGAGCATGGGCTTCGTTGACCAATCCTTCCCCGGAGGCGAGTCGGCACTGCTGGCCCAACTGCGTGTTCGACCCTTCGTGGATCGCCTCACGCGCCAGGCCCGCGACGAGGACATTGCAGTCGTTGCCCACGGCCGCATCAACCGCGTCATCATGGCCACCCTGCAGGGTGTCGGATTGGATCGGCTGGAGCAGTTCCCGCAGCACAACGCGTGCATCAACGAGTTGAGCGTCCAGGCCGACGCCGTGGCATTGGTGCGCTCCAACGACACACGCCACCTGAACGGCGGCGTGGCTGGCGCTTTCAGCTAGTTGCGCTTGCAGCAGGTGTCATGAAGCGGCGACCCGTGCGGCGGCCGTGGCGCTGAAGCCCGAGGTGCGAATCATCGGCTGGGACGACGCACCCTTCGAGCGAGCAGATCAGTTGGTACCCCTGGTGGGTGTTGTCACCCGTGCCGCCACGGGCTACGTTGAGTGTGTGCTGCGCACCCAGGCGACGGTTGATGGTGATGATGCCACCCAAGCCATCGCATCGGCCACGCAGCAAGCCCGGATCCGCCCCAACCTGGTTGGCATCCTGGTACAGAACCTCATGGTGGGCGGCTTCAACACCCTCGACTTGGAGCAGCTGCACGGCGCCACGGGCCTGCCGGTGATCGCTGTTGCCCGCGGGCAGCCAGACCTTGCCGCCGTCCGCTCGGCTCTTGTCGGCACCCACATCCCTAACGGCGAAGACAAGTGGGCGCGTATTCGACGCGTGGCGCCCAGCATGATCGGCGACGCCGAGGGCAAGCTGACCCTGACGCCCGTCGGCCTCGACGGTGCTGAGGCACGTGAACTGGTGGCACAAGCCACGCTTCGCGGGTTCATGCCAGAACCGCTTCGGCTCGCCCACATGATCGCCGCCGGATGGGTGCTAGGGGAATCACGGGGACAATAGCAGGAATCAGCCCAAACCTAACGCCGAGGCTCAAACGTTAAAACCCCCAGCTGCGACGAAGCATCATGGACCATCTGACACCCTTTGCTCGGGACTGGAACCGCAGGCAGCGGCAGCCGGGCAGACAAAGGCCACCCATTCGTCGCGTACGAGGTTGGCTCCGCCGCGCGTTGCGGCGATAAAACGAGTCGGCCCGGCGGGCACCAGGAGAATGGAAAAGGACGAGCCTGAGCCTACCAGTAGCACTCGAGGTCGGGGGTGCTGATGGTGCGCGTCTCATTGTCCCACTCGTACTCGGCGACGGCGGGGCCCTCAACGATCTCGCAGCGGCCGAACCCGTGGGGTCCGCCAGCCTCTGCAACGGGCGCAACGAGGCCAAAGGCGAGTAGGCAAAGGGTCAGAGCGATGGCAGCGGACTTCATGATCTACCTCTGAAGGCAGCCACAAGACGGCCGCTCATAGCCTTCCCGGTGGTGCAGTCGCCGCAGTACAGGGGTGGTTGGCTGCCGCACCTGGCATTGGTCCTTCACACAGATTCCCGCACGACCGGTGAGATGGCCAAGCCTTACCACTCGGCCCACTCAAAGAAGCCGCTCATGCCCGGCGTCCCGGACAGGGGCTCAAGGCCACCACCGATCCAGAGGTACACGAAGCGGACGTGGCCGCTGCTGAGGGCGGGCCCGGCCGTTGACGTGCGCTGGATGCGCCAGTCGAGCTGGCCGGTGCCTTCAGCGGTCAATGTGGCATCGTGGCGGTGTACGAAGCCACAATCCGGGTGGACAATGCACGCCCCTGACACAAACGTGCCCGATCGTTTGGTGGCATTGCCCTCCACCCCCAGGGCGTGGCCCCGCAACTCGGTTTCGGCGACCCCCGTGCCGACGTCTTCGCGCAAGGCGAGGTAGGTCCACCCGGTACGCGCTTCACGCGTCACCTCCAGGGTTTCAGCGTAAACTGCGTCGGCCGCGTCCGATGCCGGCAAAACAGGCCCCGTTGCCTGCCAGGGCTCGCCATCACCGCTGGCCCACCAGACGGTTTCGCCAAAACTTGCCACGCGCGCGAAGAAGGCGGCCTCGAAACCCTCGGTGACGCCGAGTCGCGGCGGCTCCTGGGTGGGCATTTCAGAGGGGCGAGCCGGCCACGTCGCGTCTGCCCCGCGATTGATGGGCGCCGAGGTCGGCCGGAACGACAAGTCCAGCACTGCGCCGGGGTCGCCGGCGGCGGCCAAGACGACGATGCGGGCCGTGTCGTTTCGAAGGGGTCCGGTGGTCTGTCCTACGTGCCGGGTGTCGTCGTCGCCGGGCCCGAAGGTGATGCCGTACTTCACGCCCGGGGGCGCACCCTCGGCCGCCTCGCCGAGGGGCACGACCTGGGGCGTCATGGACGAGCGCACCCAGGTGGCCTCGCCGCCAGGCTGCACCCATTCCAGGTGCTTCCCTTCAATGAGGCCGCCTTCCAGCGCCAAGGAATCCCCGATGGCCGTGAAGAACAGCAGCGCCCACATGGTGATGTTGTCGGGATTCACGGACCGCGTCGGGTCCGCTAGCACCGCATTGGCCCGGCCGGTGAGGCCGAGCGCTTCGTCGGGCTGCCACAGGAATGCCGCTGCGGCACCCTGCGGGCTCGCTTCCACACGGATGTGCTGCCACGTCGTGTCTGCGGGAGCTTCGCGCGGGGCCTCGGCCACAGGCTCGGTGCCGGCGCATCCGGCCAGCAGCAACGCCGCCAGCAGGGCGATGGGCGCCCGCTTCACGAGCCTGCCTCCACGACCTCGCCGTTGACGCTGGCTCTCAGGCGACCGAATGCACCCAGGCCCAGATCCTCGGTGACGTTCAACCACACGTGGGAAACGCCAAATTCCGAGCCGAGGAGACCTTCGCTGCCGTGCCGCTCGACCACGATGTCGGCGCCGCCTTCGCCAACGTTCTCCATCATGGCCCACGTGGTATGGATGGGGATGCACACCGGATTCAAGGCACAGAACGTGCTGTGATCCAAGCCCGCCGTTGCGTCGGCTTCCAGGGTGCGGCCCAGAACGGTTGCCTTGATGTCCAGCAGGGCCGCGCCTTCGTACAGGTCGGATGTCACGGCGGCCGTGGCCCATCCTCGGGCCTCGGACGTGATCGTGACGATTTCGCGAGGCGTTCGCAGGGGGCCTAGGCGCTCCAGCTTGGCGCCACCGGACTCGTAGGTCGTGCCTTGGCCAGCCATGAAGGTGTACGTGCCGGCGAACTCGGCGCCAAAGCCGTGACCCACGGCGACGGGGCTTGCTGGCCGGGGAATTGCCGCCATGGCTTCCGCGTGGCCC
>JBFJVP010000087.1:0-9240 GCA_041624075.1 Thermoplasmatota archaeon
AGCAATACGAAATCCAGGATCTCGGTGGCACCATGCGGCTGGGGAGCTACGAGTGTGTCCTGCTGGAGGATTCGATGGCCCGCGAACTGTACGGTGCGGGCACCATCGCTGAACGACACCGCCACCGCTACGAAATGAACCCCGAGTACATCCCCCGTCTGGAGGAGGCCGGCCTCGTGTTCAGCGGCCGCATGGCGGATCGCCCCATCATGGAGATCATGGAGTTGCCCCGCAGCGGTGAGGGCAGCCACCCGTTCTTCATCGGCGGCCAATTCCACCCCGAATTCAACAGCCGACCCGAGGCGCCTGGGCCTCTCTTCAAGGGGCTCGTGGCGGCGGCGCTGCGGAAGAAGGGCATTGAAGCTGAGGCAGAAGCGGTCGTAACGGCCTAGATCGAGGAGCCGGAACGCCCACAGTCAGCAAAGCGCTGGCGGGGGTGACTGGTCGTCGGCCCATCGCCAGTCGGCTGCTACCCCTCGCCGGGGCCCCCACCATGCGCGGCCCCTGGTGGACGGGGCGGGCCGAGCCCCCTCCCCCCTCTTTTATACCAGTTGTCGCCGTGGCCCGGCCTATGACCCAATCGCAAGACGACTACCTGCACCTGTTGCAGAAGGCCCGTGGGGCCCTGCCCGAGAACGTGGGCAACAAGGAACGCTGGGAATTGCCGGTACCCGATCTGATCGTGGAAGGCCGCATGACCATCCTGCGCAACTTCCGCGAGATTCTCAACTCCATGCGCCGCCCCGAGGATCACGTGACCAAGTTCTTGGTCAGCCAATTGGGTACCAGTGGGGCCGTCGATGGCGACCGCATGGTCTTCACGGGCCGTGTCAGCGACGCCAACCTGTCCAACCGCCTGGAAGACTACGTCGGCACGTACGTCCAGTGCAGCGAATGTGGCAGCCCCGACACCCACCTGGAGAAGGACGGCCGCGTTCAGTTGCTCAAGTGCGAGGCTTGCGGTGCCCACCAGCCCATCAAGACCCGCAAGGCGCGCCGACCGGAGGCCTTGGTCAAGGAGGGCGGCGAATACACGGTGACGATCAAGAGCAAGGGCCAGCGCGGCGACGGGCTCGCCCAGTATGAGGGCTTCACGTTCTTCGTTCCCAACGTGGGCATCGGCCAGACCTTGAAGGTCAAGGTCGCACGCCTGAACGGCAAGATCGCGTTCTGCCACCCCGCGTAGAGCGAGGCAGTGCGTCGCGGGCATGGCCCCAACGCCGGGCGCGGGCCGCTACCCGATGCGGGATGTGGGTTGCTTGTCCGGCATTGCCCATGGCAAGCTGTCGCCGGAGGCCACCACGCCGCCACTTAGGGATCCGATGGCTTGGCGCATGGCCTGGGCGTCGGGGAAGCGGTCCGACGGGTCCTTTGCAAGGGACCGTCGAAGCATGCCCTCCACCCAGTCGGGCAACTGGTGAACATTGAGCGTCGGCTCCTGTTCCAAGATCATGGAGCGCACGGCAAAGTCATCTTGGCCGGCGATAGGGAGGTAGTGGCGGCCCGTGAGCGCCAAGTGAAAGACCACGGCTGCTGCGTACAAGTCGGAGCGTGCGTCGACGTTTCGGCCTCGCACCTGTTCGGGGCTCATGTAGAGCAGTGTGCCCAAGGCGGCGCCTTCGAGGCCAGTCGCGTCGGGGCGGGATTCTCGTGCCACGCCGAAGTCGGCGAGCTTGACGGTGCCGGCGCGGGTCAGCAGGATGTTTTCGGGCTTGATATCCCGATGGACGACCCCGGCCGCGTGGGCGGCGCCCAGGCCTGCGAGGATCTGGTCGAGCAAGCCCGTGGCCTCGGCAAGGCTCAGTCTACCGCGGCGTCGCAGCAGCGAATGCAGGTTGCCGGCATCAGCGAACTCCATGATCAGGTAGGCCTCATCCGGGCCGCTTTCGACATCGTGCACGGCAATGATGTTGTCGTGCCGGATGCTGCCTGCGATGCGAGCTTCGCGCGCCAACAGTTTTGCGGCCCGTCCACCAACTGCCGCCGTGGCCACGGCCTTGATGACAACGTCCCGTTCCAGCTTCTCATCGTGGGCCAGGTATGCCCGGCCGTGGGCTCCCTCACCCAGCGGTCGCTCGACGCGGTACCGCTCAAGCAGGATTGCCCCTGGTTCCGCGTGGGGAAAGGCAACGGATCGGTGGGCCGCCGACCGGCCGAGGGACTGGCGTACAAGGAATTCCAGCAGCAAGTGGTCCTGGTCGGAAAGTCCCAGGCTCCGACGCAGGCGCCGCAGTTCACCGTCGTTGGTGCCCGTTTTGGCGCGAATGGCGTCCTCCAGGTTTTGCCGGTAGACTTCGAGGCGCCGTTGGAACAAGTAGGCCTGTTCTTCACGCAGGCCCGGCACCACCATGACCGCGATCTTCTGGCGCCCCATGATGGCTAATGAGCCAAGGGCGAGGCCGCCGCCCAGTGGAATTGCAGCAAGGGCCGCATCGCCGCGCGCGGCCAGGATTGCCGCTGCGACCACTCCCGTCAGCAGGGTCATGGCGGCGAGGGCTGGAACGGCCGCCCGGGATGCCTTCAACTCCAGGTCGAAGAACTGGTACCGGGCCAACGTGTAGGCCACCATGATTGCCCCAGCCAGGCGCCACCAGCCCAGCGTATGCCAGAGGCCCAAATCACGCAGCCACAGGGCTTCAAGAAAGCCAAACAGCGCCGGTAGGATCAATGCCGCCACCAGGCCACGATCGACGCCTGCCGGCGCAGCGGGCCGGACGGCCGCATGGTACGCCATGGCAGCAAAGACCAGGATGCCGATGGTGTAGGTCCCGCGCAGCGGGGGCCAACTGACAAACTGGTAGCCGGCGTAGAAGCTCAGGTAGAGGCTCAAGCCCAGGACGATGCCCCTCAAGCGGTGCCTGGCCTGGCCAAACGGCATGCGGTGGTATTCGCGGTAGAGAAGCGCGAGTACTGCGTAACTGAGCAGGATCGTGGGCGTGAACACGAGCCAATTGGCCAGGTTTTCCAACTGGCCTGTCACCCAGCCCTGTCCCGAGACCGTGGTCACCAACCGGTGCGGAGCCACCGCCAGAACACCCAGGCATCCAAGAAGCGGGATGGACCCGGCCATGGCGAGCACGCGTGCCATCCTGCCACCATTCAACGTGGCGGCGAACGCGGCCAGCAAGAACCAGGTCAGGGCCCACAAGGCAAGGGATATGGTGAAGCTTGAGCGCGCTGCGACTTCGGTGTTGACGAAGAAGCTTGCGTTGACGTTGATGACCTGCGCGCCCCAACTAAGTAGAAACCAGCCGAAAATGGTGCCGCTGCGCCCTTGCCGCGGAATCGCCAGAAATAGCCCCAGCACCACGAGGGGGGCACCCGGAATCAGGGCCAGGGCCGCTTCAGTCAACCACTGTTGGTCTAGCACTCATGTACCTCGTCGCCTAGCGTGGGCGGGTATGAATCTCTGGGTAGATACGGTAGTTGAATGCGGCCGGGCTGCCTGCTTGCAGAGTGCAGCCCTCGCACGAGTCGCCTTCGCCGCCGGGTCGAGGCGAGACAAAGGACGTGGATGCTGTGACATCGCCCAGGCCACTGGTGATGGGGTCCCAGTTTTCGTCGCTGGCCGTGTCCAGGCAACTCCGGGGGTCAAATCTTCCTTCGTTGTGGGATGAGAACAGGATGGATGATTGCTCGTGGTAGGCCTCGACGATGATGCGCATCATCTGGGCAACGAGGGCGTCCACGTCCTCACGGCCGGTTTGACAGGCGGGTACAGTGTCGTGTTCGAACCAGACGAGTCCTCGACTTGGCACGCTCAGAATCGGGCCGGCGTTTTGACAATCGCCCCCCATCAAGGAGAGCGCACACGAAGCGGTGCGAGCGCTTTGCTCCGAACTCATGCACATGGGTCCACACGGGTGCTCCCCCTGGGGGCGCGGGCCCTGGTCCTCGTTGGCGGGCAGGGTCACGGGTTGCATGGTGGGGTCGGGGGACGCAGCCGAGGAGGATGCAGACCCGGGTGCTGGCTCACTGACGTCGCGGTAGCCCATGGATACCCGGTAGGCCCCCGCCATAGGGTTCGGCCAGTGGAGTACGGTCGTCATTGGACTTGCGGTTGTGGACGTAGCAAGCACGCTGCAGGAGGTGTCCAGGAGCCGGATTTCGAGGTGGGCGGCAGGTGCGGCACTCAGCACGGGACCGTCGGCGCCGGGCCACTCCCATAGGAACAAGCCTGGAAACGGGCTGAGCGCGGCGCGGGCCTCGGCTCGCAGCCACACCTCAGTGGTTCCCTCCGGTATGTCCAGCCAATAGTTGTCCGACCAATCGTCGGCGGGAACAAGGGTGCCATTACTGGGCCGGCCCCAACGCAGGGTAAACGGATCTCCTGGCGCCGCCCCCGCTAGGCAAGCGTCGGGCGCGTCCCCATGGAGCGTTTGCAGGGGTGCGCCCAGGGGAGCATAGCTGCCCCCATCGTGCTGCCGCACCGGGCACGGGTTATCACGCGGACCCATGGCTCCACAGAAATCCTCGATTCCGCTTCCAGCGGCGCTCCCGGCGAGCACCAACATCGTTACCACCATCACGACACGGCCGAACATCTTGCCATCCCGGCCAGAAAACGTGTGCTGGCCAAGCCGCTATCAGGGGAACCTAATAGAAACCGACGCACGGGCAACTGGTGCTGCGCAGGCATAAGCATGCGCGACGTTCGCGGGCATCTCGGGCACACGGGTGCCCGCCCCAGCCATTCTGGGCCGGCTACTGGCGCGCGAGCGTCCGCAAAAGCGCAATCTCGTGCGCCCACCCCATGACGTCGTCGTTCTCGATGGGCGTCTCCAGGTAGCCGGGCAGGTCATCGAATCGCGCGTCACAGACCAGGGTGCGGAAGAACTCCTCACCCAGGTGACCGCTGCCGATGTTGTCGTGGCGATCAACGCGGGCGCCGCACGGCTGCTTCGAGTCGTTGAGGTGGAATGCGCACAGCCACTTCAGGCCCACGTGGTCGTCGAAGGAATCCCACACCGCGTCGTAGCCACCCAGCCAGTCGTGTCCCGCAGCCCACGCATGCTGGGTGTCCACGCAGACGCCGAGGCGATCCTTGTGGTCGATGGCGTCCACCAGGTATCCCACTTCCTGCCACGACGTGCCCACATTGGTGCCCTGGCCGGCAGCGTTTTCGATGACGGCCTTGACTTTGCCGGGCACTTCGTCGAGCACCTGGTTCACGCACGCTGCAATCCGGTCGAGGGCTTCCAGCCGCGTCGACTCGTCGTCGCGCAGAGCCTTCTTGGGATTGGTGTGGCTGCCAGGGTGGAAGTTGAGAAACTCAACCCCCAACTGCTCGCACCGCTCCAGTTCCGCCTTGAATGCAAGACGGGCATTCTCCCGCTTCGCATCGTCTGGGCCGCCCATGTTGATCAGGTACGAGTCGTGCACCATGGTGGGCCCCAGCTTGGCTTCGGCGACGGCTGCCTTGAAGAGTTCAGCCTGTTCCGCCGTTAAGGGCTTGGCGTTCCATTGGCGCTGGTTCTTGCAAAAAATTTGCATCACGTCGGCACCAATTCGGGCAGCCTCTGCGGGTGCGTTGTGAAGTCCGCCGGCGATGGAATTGTGGGCACCAAACAACATATGGGCGGCCACCCGGGGGTCTTGCTTAGTCGTTGCGAGCCCGGGGCTGCCGCGATTCTTCCTCGGTTTGATGCCGGTCGCGAATGCCGAGTACCACTTGGGGCGGCTCATCGTCATCAGGCTCCTTGGCAGGGATTTCCCGGACCAGCGTCCAAGCAGGTTCACTCGCCCGAACTTGCAACAGCGTGGTAATGGCCACGATGAGTGCTACGCACGCAATCAACAACGCCAGCACCACGAGCACGGCCAAGAAAATGGCGACTCCCAAAGCAACCGTTGTCGCGTCCACTCCTGCAAACTGTGCGCCGGAGCTAGCTGAAGGTGACGATGTTGATGGCGGGGCTGCCGGTGCCGTTGGTGTGGGTGCCGGTGGCGGGGTGGGCACGGGAGGCACCGGCGGCATGGGTGCTTCTCGGTTTGGCCCCGACAACAGGCAGGGCGCGTCGGGCATTTGCAGGATCGCTGTGAATCCGCGGCTTTGTTCCAACCGGCCGCCAGAAGTTGTGTCGCCCCGAAAGTCGCCCTCCCTAAAGGCGATGGCAAATGGCACCTTGTACTCGCGGAGTTGGCACGTGTCCTCTGACGGCGCGTGGATCGTTACACGAAGTGTGTAGGCGATGTCTGGGTCTGCAACGATCGCTTTGGTCGGGGTCGAGTCGTTGCGGTCGACCGCTTCTGTCTGCGCCGTTGAATTGGAAAGAAGTTGCATGGTGACGTGCCACGCGGCGTCGGGGTGTCGGTCCAGGTGGCCCGATCCGTTGTTCACTGGGTTCCAAGGAGTCACGAGCATCTTGGCGTACGTGGAACCGGCGCGCTCGACGCGGTAGTCAATGTGGAGCGTGACGTTGCTGGCGTCGTTGGGCCACTGGATCAGACGTTCCTTGTAGCCGTCAAGGGTCACCCGGGCTTCACTTGGACTAGCAATGGTCACGAGCAGGCAAAGCAGCAGCGCAGAACTTAGCCGCCCGGCGGCCATCGTTACAACTCCGTCGCCGTGAAGGCGGCGCCATAGGTCTGGGCCGCCACCACGGCCGGAATTTCAACGACGCGGTAGACGACGTAGATAATGTTCCCGAGCCCGGTGAAGGTGACCGTGACGCTGCCATCGGCGCTGGCGCCACCATAGACGTAGGTTCCTTCGTTGGGGGCGCTGGTGCCGGGCGAGGTGTCCTCGAAAAAGGCAAACTGGATGTTGCCATCAAGCGGAATCGTGTAGTTGGCGTCCGCGCCGGAAAAAGCAGCCGCAGAGAAGTCGATAACGACCGAAGCCGACGCATCTTGGCCTGTGTTGGTCAGCTTGATGTAGTTCAGGGACTCGACGTTGGTTGCTCCGGGCCGGGCAGTCCATTCGCCCCAGTTGGCGGGGGCCCCGCCCGGGCCCGTGGCGGGCGAGCCATCGGCCTTGTAAGGGGTTGGGTCCACCGCGATTTCGCTGAACACTTCGACGGCGGTCGCGTCGGGCGCGCTGGTGGCAACGACAGTGCCCTCGTCCTTCAGGCTCAGGGTGATCGTGTAGGCTCCAGGCGGCGTTCCCAGGGGGTACACGTAGCGGAAGGCGGCAGTGAGTTTGCCGTCTCGCTGTGCGTCCGACCAGACCTTCCATCCGCCCGCATCAAATTCGACGGGCTGGGGGTCGCCCTTTACTGCTTCCGGCTGCGTGATGATGCGGGAGGAGGAGCCTTCACCGGCGCCCCGGATTTCGATGAACAACTCAAGTCCGGCCATGCTCTTCTCTCCATTGGCGTCAAAAAGCGTGGCGGTAAACACTTCCACAGATGAGCCGGAGTTGTCGGCCGTCACCAAGTCTCCCGTGAAGCTCAGAATCTGCGCGTTGACTTCCTCGACGGAGCCGCCGCCACTGCCACTGCCGCCCTTCACGGCGTCGAACGCGTTGCTGCCGTTGGAGGGGCCGGTGCATCCTGCAAGGGCAAGAGTCAGCACGCAGACAAGGATCAGTCTCTGGTGGGCCATGATCGACGACGCGTTGTTGACTATTATCAAGATATCGGGGCCGCAGGCGGGTGCGCACACGAACCTTGATGGGCTTCAGGGCGGGGCGAGGCTCACGTTTCACAGGTGCCAAGCCGTAAATGGCGCAGCGCCCGTCGCGTGGTGTGACCAACATCCTGGACATCGCCGTGATCGGTGGCGGCCCCGCCGGCGCCCACGCGGCGCTCAAGGCGGCGCTCTTGTTCCGAACGTGCGCGTTGTTTGACCGCGGGAGGCGTTACAGCCGAATCTATTGGTCGCCCAAGGTGGACAACCTCCCCGGCCGTTACGGCGAAGCCGGCCGGCATGTCGTGGAGACGGGCTACGACGCCATTGGCGAGTACGAAGAGGATGTCGGTCGCCGTTTCGTGGGCATTCACGAGAACGCCACTGTCGAAGCGGTGGAACGCGTGGAGGGCGGCTTTCGCTTGAAGGCCTCCACCAAGGAGGGTCCCGTTGAAGTGACCGCGCGGCACCTGGTCCTGGCAACCGGTTGCGTCGATCGACAACCGCAACTGCGCGACTTCCGCCGCCGCGACATCGAGGCGGTGCTCCCCTACGCCAACAAGGGGCTGGCGGACTACTGCCTGCTCTGCGACGGCCATACGGTGGAGAACAAGCGAGTGGCCGTACTCGGATGCAGCCCCGGCGTGCGAGGCATTGCTCGCAGCCTCAAGAAGAACTTCGGCGCCCAGACGGTGCTCGTGCCACTGTGCAACACCGACCAGCACCTGCCCGGCGTGCAAGATCCGCATGCGGACTGGCGCGACATCGAGTCCAAGATGGATGCCCAAGGAATCCCGATCCTGTACGGGGAGGTGAAGGCGTTCACGGGAATCAAAGATGGTCGCTTCGCAATCCAGTTCGCCGACGGCCGGCAGGAGTGGTTTGACAAGGCGTGGATCAGCATGGGCTGGTACAAGGTCAACAACGAACACGCCGTCGCGCTGGGCGGCGCCACGGACGCCGATGGTTTTGTTTTGACTGATGGCGATTGCCGTATGCTGGATGCCGATGGCCAAGTCGTCGAAGGTGTGTATGTGATCGGCGATCTGCGGGCGAACAGCTGGAAACAGATTCCGATCGCCTGGGGCGAAGCTGAAACGGCTGTCGTCGACGCCTTCGTCAACTCGTAAGCGGCCCCGCCGCTGCGGCGCGACCAAGCCCGCCGCGCACGGGTTACGACCACGTGAAGCCGCGCCCGACTACTCCCTCTCTTCGTCGGTGGACCCTTCGACTGGTTCCTCCCACGAAGCGTAGGTGGAAATCGTGCCCTCCACCGCAGCGGTGGGAGTCGTGGCGCTTAGGCTGGCAGCCCATCCGCCACCAGGCGCGTCCGTCAGTTGAATCTCAAGGGGGGCGGCGCCGACGGTCTCTTCCACGAACTCGCCGTTTCGGTAAATGCGCAGGATCATGTCGCAGGGAACGCCAGCGCACGTCCAATCGGCCACCGCCGTGATGTCGGCGCCTTCGCCGGCCCTGAATTCGCCTCCGTTGGTGGTCAGAACGTACACCAATCCACCCGTCACGGGGGTTCCAACGCCGAGCGCCCAGAACACGTCAATGGTTTCGTTGGCGTACCGTAGGACCGTTTCGGGCTCCGGAAGTTCCACGGAGTTGGCCGTGGGTGATGGGTCATCGTCGGCGCAGCCGGCTAGGCTTGCGACGGCCAGGATG
>JBFJVP010000088.1:0-9226 GCA_041624075.1 Thermoplasmatota archaeon
CTCAAGCGGCGAGCGGCCATGGAAGAGAAATTCCCTGATTTCTTGCGTGACATCGCCGAGTCCGCGAGGGCGGGCATGACGCTGCCGCGGGCGCTGGTGACGGCGGCCAAGGGAACCTATGGGCCGCTGACGCCAGAGATCAAGAAGATGGCGGCCCAAGTGGAGTGGGGGGTGGCCTTTGGGGATGCGTTGACGCGCTTCGCCGGGCGCGCCCGCACACCCCTGATCGATCGCACAGTCAGCCTGGTCGTCGAGGCGCAGCGCGCCGGCGGCAGCATGGTGGACATCCTGACGGCAGCCAGCGAGGACGCCCGGGAAATCAAGCAGATTGTCAGCGAGCGGAACCAGCAGATGGCCATGTACAACGTGGTCATCTACATCGCGTTCTTCGTTTTCATCGCCGTGGTCCTGGTCCTTTCGGCCCAATTCCTGCCGGCGTTCAAGGCTGCAGTCGCGGGCGCCGAGGGACAGCAGGTGGGCGGCATCCAGTTCAAGGACTTCTCGATTGCACAGTTCAACAACCTGTTTCTGCACGCCGCCTTGGTGCAAGCCATCGGTGGCGGCCTGGTTGGCGGCGTTCTGACCAAAGGCCACCCCGTGGCTGGCTTCACCCATGTGGGCATCATGATGGCGGCGGCATGGTTCTCGTTCCGCATTGTGGTGATGCTGCTGTGAGGCGCTTGCGGCGATTTGGAGGCGATGAGGCGGCGGCGTTCACCATGGTGGAGGCGATTCTGACCGCGATCCTCATCCTGGTATCCATCGCGGTGCTGATCCAGATTGGCGGGCCCACGCAGTCAACGGATGCCACCGGGCTGGATACAGGCCAAGTGGCCCAGGACACCTTGCAGAGCCTGAGCCAGCGGCCGTCCACGGCCGACGCCAACCTGACCCGGCTCGACGAGTGGATTGCTGACGCGCTGCACGGCAACGGGGCGGCGCTGGAGGCCTACCTGGATGACGTTCTGCCCACCGGCATGCATTACGCGCTGAGGCTTGACAACGGACACGATGCTCTGCACCTGGTGCCAGAAGGCAAAGCGGATGCCAACCCCCGAGCAGGCCGCGGTGGCCTGGCGTATGTGACACTGGATTGGCGCACCAACGCCGAGGCTGCTGCTGCCGCCAATGTGACGCCTACGGTCATGCTGCCCGGCGACGCCCAAGACAGCACAGCGTGGCAGTGCCTGCTGGATCCCTCCGGCACCGCAGCTGGCCCCGGCCAGACCTGGCTCGCCCATTGGCAAGCCGTGGGCTCGGCCGTGCCCCGGGATGTGCCCTACGGCGTATGGGCGGCGTCCACCAACGTGGATTGCTCGGCTCCGACGTATTTCCGCGTGGCCCTGAGTTCCGGCGCTTCGACTGATTTGCCACCGTACGCGGTGCAACTGGTGGTGTGGCAACTTGCCTGACCTGAGGCGCAGCGCCTGGCGCCGCGACGCGGCGGGGCAGATGATGATCCTGGCGGGCCTGGTTCTCGTCATCGCCTTTGCAACCATTACGGCAATGACGGCACGCGTCAACCAACTGGGTAGCCAGATCGGTGCAGAACAGGAAACGCCCGTGCTGCTGGTCAGCGATGCGGCCGCCAGGGGCATGGATCGCAACCTGGAGGTGGTGGGACGCGTGCATGAAGCGGGCTCGGCCAACTTCACGGCGGCACTCGATGCGTCCCTGGAGCACATGGAACGGCTCGCCAACGGCCAAGGCTTTTCTGTGCGCACCCAGACGTCGTTCACTTGCAGCGTGGCGGCCGGCGATGCCACCTGGGTTTACACCGTGACGCTGTCCTTCACCGACGGCGTCACTTCCGCCTCCGTCCCGGTGCAGCGCAGCCTGGTCGTCACGGGCGGCAGTTGCTAGAGGCCCTTGCGGGTGCAATTGTTTGGAGTCAGTCGCCCGAGGTGCGGTCCCGTTCCGCAGCGGCCGCCTTGGGATCGATGTCAAACAGCCGGCACGCGGTCTTCCAAGCCATGCATTCCTTCTGTTCCGGGGGCAGGTCGAGGGAGCGCAGGAAGCGCACGTACGGGCCCATGCGAACCAGGGGCCAGTCGCTGCCGTACAGGAGCTTGCGGTCCGCCGCCCCCATGTAGGTGATCATCTCCCGCAGCTTGCGAACCATCAATTGCTCGAAGTCCGCCTCGAAGTCCCCCAGGGTGAGGCCCGACAGGTCGGCGTAGACGTTGTCGTTCTTGTAGATCACTTCAGCCGCGTCCATGAACCAGGGGTTGCCGGCGTGGCACATGATGAACGTCGTATCGGGGTGGTCCACCGCCACGTCATCGACCAGAAGTGGGTGGGCATTGCGAATCTTGGCACCCTTGGCGTAGGTGTCCCCTGTGTGAATGAGTACGGGGACATTGTACTTGGCGCCGAGTCGGAACACGGACTCCAGGCTGGCGTCGTTGATCGCGTAGGGTTCGTAGCCGGGGTAGAGCTTGATGCCCTTGACGACACCGTCGCGGATGCGCTGCTCCATGGCGAACAGGTCGGTTCGCTCCTTGCCGCGCCAGCGCAGTCCTTCCACGACCGTCGTGCGGGGATTGCCTGCCAAAAGGTCGAGCACCTTCTCCACGCTGGGCCGGTTCACATTGATCGTGTAGGAAGTAATGACAACGGCGTGGTCGACTTGGTGCTCGTCCATCTTGGCCAACAGGGTTGCCACCTGCGCCTGGGCGGGGTGCTCGTGTTCCTCGTGGTAGTTGTTCAAGTGGACGTGTGCGTCAACCAGCATCCTGCCGGGACTCCCCCTCACCGCTTTGACGGTTGGCAATCGTTTGCAGCAGCCCCAGCCTCCGTGTTCCAAGGGAGTCGTTTTCAGGCCCGCGTCGATGGCACGCCATGCACAAGCGCCTGCTGCTGCTTGCGAGCCTGTTCCTGTTGCTGACGCCCGCCGCCTCTGCTCGCCATGACGACCTGCCCCTGGGCATTGGTGAATACCATGTCGAACTCCCCGATCGCGATTGCTTGGATTGTGCCTCGGTTAGCTTGGCCGCGTCGTGGCACCAGGCCAAGCCATGCACCGACTGTGCCAGTCTTGAGGCATGGGTTGAGGTTACCGCGGATGACGAGGGCGTCCACATGGACGCGGTGTTGTGCCGTGGCGGCTTCTTCTACTTCTGCCTGCTCGATGAGCACCGCACGTTGTGAAGCCTGTCGGAACTCCATTCAACCTTTTTCCAAAAATTTCATTCCCTTTTGTTGGACACTGACGGCGGCCCGGCGGCGCCCAGGCAGCACGAAAAATGCAAGAATAAAAGGAAAAACTGTCAACCTTGATTACCAGGGGTCAGGCTGGGGGTCGCAGGTGCAGGGACCCAGCTGGTCCTTGGCCCAGGCGATCAGCGCCTTGGCGCCGGGGTCATCGGCGTTGTGGCAGGTGCGCGTCAAGGCAAAACAGGCGTTGACGTCCACGACGCAGAGTTGTTCGACCGCGTCACATGCAGGATTCGCGGTGGCGGTCGGCACCAGGGCAGCAGCCCCAGCCATGACGACGAGCATGGATAATGCGAAAGCACGCATAATTGGCGCAAGGAAACCCGGCAAAAAAAACAACATGCCCGCGCACCCGGGAGCGTTCAAGGGAGCGCCAGCCAAGCCCTCCGGCAGGCTTGCTTAAAATTGATCTCAGGAATGCCATGCCATGCGCTTGCTTGTCATGACCCTGCTCCTGCTGGTGCCTGCTGCCTCGGCTGGGGGCCTGCCTCCCGTGGAATCCATCCTGGAGCTCCAAGATACCGGCTCGTCGGCTGGCCTCGAACCCCACTCCCCGACGCCGGAGTGCCCCGACTGTGCCGGCGCCGACGCATCCGTTTGGGTGGGCTTTCCCCGCAACTGCATGGATTGCCCCCGCATCGGCGTGGAACTGGGCGTTCACCATGACAACCAGACCACGGCGTCGCTGCGCGCCTGCTACTTGGCCTATGTTGGGTTCTGCGTGGTGGATCGCACCGTCACGATCTGATCCGGTGCCACGGAGCGGACGCCTGCCGGCTGCGGGCTGTCATGGCCAAACCCGTTAACCGGGGGGCGGATGGCTGAACATGCGTGGTGCATGGATCGCGGTGCTCGTTGCGTTGCCGTCAGTGCTTGGCCTTCCGCTCTTGGACAATCCCTGGCTGAACCAGCCGGGACCCCTGTTCATCTCCCATCAGGGTGGGGAGACGGAATACCCCAGCAACACCCTCTTCGCGTTCAAGGAGTCAGCCCGTTTGGCGGCGGAGGCCGGACTCAGCGACCAACTGATGCTTGAATTGGACGTCCACCGCACGCAGGATGGCCACTTGGTCGTCCTGCACGATGCCACCGTCGATCGAACCACCGACGGCTCGGGCCGCGTGGACACCATGAGCCTCGAACAACTACAGCGCCTGGACGCCGCGTACTGGATGTGCCCCGGCTTGGGCCCCCGCCACGATCCAGCGGAGTGCCCGGAGTACGCTTGGCGAGGCGTGGCCACGGGCCACAAGGCGCCGCCAGCCGGCTACGGTCCCGACGACTTCGTCATTCCCACGTTGGCTTCCGTGTTCGAGACCTTCCCGGCCACGCCCATCAACATCGAGATCAAAGACTCAGCACCCACAACCGTTCCCTTTGAAATCCAATTGGCTGACCTGATTCGCGCCCACGGCCGCCAGGCCGACGTGCTGGTGGGATCGTTCCTGGACCACTCGACGGAAGTGTTCAAGACCTACGCTCCGGAGATTGGCACCTACTACGCCACGGGCGGGGCAGCCAGCTTCTGGGCCACGAGTCAAGGCCCGGCTCCGGGCTCCCCTAACCGTCACGAGGCGCTAGAGGTCCCCATCACGTTCGAGGGCATCCCCGTCATGAGCGAGGACTTCGTGCGGGACGCCCACAGCAACAACATCGCCGTGTACGTTTGGACCATTGGCGACTGCGCGACCATGGATTGGTTGGCTGGCCTGGGCGTGGACGGCATCATGACCGACCGACCCAGTGTGCTAGCCAACTACCTAGCAAGCGGGAATTGCCCATAACCCCATCAGGTGCGGTGCAGCGGGCGACCCGAAGCGTCAATTTGCTGGCTTTGCGTGCGGTTGTAGATCGGTAGCACGCGGTCCGGGTGCTGGGCAGTCGCCTCATTCCAGGCATCGGTTAATCTGGACTGCACGCGACCCGAGGTGCGCGCGTCCACCAGGTACCGCAGGCGGTACTCCATCCAACTGGGCTTGGATTCGGCGAGGATGAACGGGCGGTCTGGAAAGTTGCGTTCGATGCTTAACCCGCGCGTCAGGCGCCGGTAGTTGCGGGCCATCTTTTCGTGCTCGGCTGAATCCACGACTTGGCGGCCCACCTGCTCCAGGAGTTGCCGCGCCAGGGCTTGGTCCGATTCGAAGGCCACGTTGACCACGAATTCGTCGAAAACAATCGGCGTGTCACTGGTTGCGTTGGCGACCGCCTTCTCCAGAAACACTGCGTTGCTGACCGTCACCACTTGGCCCGTTGGCCGCCCCGGCGTGGGACTGCCCGGCTGGCCGACCTCCCACAAGCGCGTGGTGAACAGGGTGATGTCCAGGACATCGCCAGTCAAGTCGCCGACACGGATACGATCGCCCACCCGCACAGAACCACCGAAAACCAGACTGGCCCAGCCAGCGATGGAGAGAATGGGGCGCTGCAAGGCCAGGGTCAATCCGAAGCCCACCAGGCCGAGGCTGACAAGGGCGGTCTGGAAGCCTCCCACGATTGCACCGACCACCAGGATTGCCACGATGGCGCTGGCTAGGGTTTGCAGGTGGACCAGGGAGCGCGCCCCATCTGGGTGGCTGCGCTTGGCCACCGCGTAGGCCGCGCGGAAAAGGAGCCAGACCAGCAACGCAAACGCGGCCGAGCCGGCCAGCGTCGGCCATGCTTGCTGGAAGCTCGCCGGGCCACGCTCAGCTTCGCGAGCACCCCATGACAGGGCCGCGCCGGCGACGAGGATGCCAGAGAGCCATAACAGGGAGCGTCCGCGCACGAACATTCCGTAGCGTCATGGACCATTAAGTCGCTGGCCGGGGCACAGGGGCACTGGGACCCAGGCCCCTTCGGCTGGGCCTTCGGCGACCTCAGCGGTTGGCGTCGAACCAGTCAAAGGCGGCGTCCCAGAACTGATGGCGGACCGCTTCGAAGTTGGGTGCGTGGCCGCCGCCGGGCAGAAACAGGGTCTTGACTGGGCCGCCGTATTCGTCCACGAACTGGGCCACGTCAGAGGCGTCGGTGAGTAGATCACGGTCGCCGTACACCACCAGCGCGGGGGCACGACCCAACGCGGCGGGGTAGACTGGCAAGTCGCAGCCCTCCTGAGTAGGCCCCTGAGCGTAGCGCCCAGGGAAGGCCTGGTAAGCCCACAACTGGGCCTCGGGCTCCGCGTTCCACAGGATTACGGCGTAGAGGGGCGGGGCGGTTTCCGTGTAGCCCTCCGGGGGCGGGGGCTGCAAGTCGCATGCCGCCGGGCTCAGGACGGTGGCCCGCAGCGCCAGGGACGCGTTGGCGTAAACGTTGGAGGTCATCACGATGGACCCTACGCTTGTGGCATCGATGGGGCTGGCAGCACCTCCCAGCGCCAAGGCGACGCTGTTGCCGAGGCTGCCGGAGACCAGGTCAACTTGCCCGGCGCCGGTGCGGTTGCGGATCCATTCCAGCAACGCGCCGGTCTGGGGCAACATCCGCTCAAAGGTGACCTCCATGCCGTTTGCCGGTTTGGATGAATCACCGTAACCCCAGTGGTCGAAGGAGTACGCGTGGTAGCCTCGCCGAGCCGCCTGCTCCAATCCACTAAACGACCAATCGCCGGGCACATCAGCGTCCCAGACTCGGTGAGTCACAAGCGTTGGCGGAATCATGAGGACCGCTCGGGGCTCGCCAGTGGCGGTGCTCCAGGCCTCAACAACGCGCAAACGGACGCCTGGCTCCACCTCCACGTCATGGTATGTGCGGTAGACCGTCGCCTCCTCGACGCCGGTAACCAAAGTGGTGGAACCTGCAGCCAGCACCACCAAAGCCAGGCACGCCAAAGGACCCCCAAGTTTCATCGTAAATCTGGAAACCTTCACGTTCATTTTAACTGAACGGCACTGGATTTCTGGTTGCCCACCACGCATGGCTGCGCAGGCTCCCGGTATCAAACAAATAACACTCAAAGACCCCAGTTGCTTGCACGCCTTCATGCGAATCGCAGTTCTTGCTCTCGCCCTGATCATGCTCCTGCCCGCCGCCTCGGCCCGCGAGCTGCCCGTCTGGCGCGATGTCGATGTCACACTACCCGATGGCGGGTGCCCGGATTGCGTCATCGTGGGCGTCGGTGCAGGCTGGTACATCCCCAACTGCTACGACTGCCCCACCGTGGGCGTGCGCGCCGAAGCCGGCTACGGCGGCGGAGCCGTGGTGGCGTCCGCACGGGCGTGTTACAGTTCCTACTACGGGTTCTGCATCGACACCGGCGACATCCTGGGCTAGCCTAGCCCCCGCCTGGCCACAGGCGAACGCGACCCAACCCGTTTGGCCTGCACGCAGAAGGCGCCAGCCGGACAACGTTCAAGGCTGGCAGCACGATGCCATGCATCATGCGATTGCTAGCCTCTTGCCTCGCCCTTCTCATGCTCCTGCCCGCTGCAAGCGCACGGGAGTTACCCCTGTGGTACGATGTCGATACCACGCTCCCCGACGACGACTGCGGCGACTGTGCCAGCCTCAGCGTCGGTGCCGGCGCGTTTATTCCCAACTGCTTCGACTGTCCCGCAGCAGGCGCCAGGATCAATGCCGAACACGATGCCAACGGCACCCGGGCCAGCGCGATCGCCTGCTACGGCAGCTTCTTCGTGATCTGCCCCGTCGATGAATACATCCGACTCTAGCCCGACCGGCTAACCAGGATTGTCGTCGGCCACGCCTGCATCGGGTACGACTCGGCGATCTCGGTGGCGTCGTGGCCCAATGCGTCCCCAACACGCACGTCGCCAAGCGTGGCAGGCCCACAAATCGGCCCATCCCGCAGGTAGATGTCCGCCCCGGACGCGTGCAGAACCAGACTGCCTCCATCCACGACGACGTCCGTACCACGCACCTCAACGACCGATGTCGTCAATGCAAGTTCACCACACGGGTCCGGCGACGACGTGCATCCCGACACGAGAACAACAAGCCCGACGACGGCGACAATTCCGGCGCGCATGGCACGGCGCAGGCGCAGCGCGAATTAGGCTGCGTGGTTGAGTTCCACGCCCATCAGATGCAGTGGTGGTAGTGGTACGTCGGCGGCTGTCCCTGCTGGATGTTGCCCGAGTGGTAGTGGAAGTAATTGCAGTACGACCCAGGGGGCAGGTTGGGCGGGCCCCGCTCCGCTTCCGCATCGGGCACGATCATCGTTCCGGCAAAAGCCAGCGCAACCACGAGTCCAACCGCAACCAAGTGCATGGACAAGCCACCAGAGCTGGCTTGCCAAACCAATCGCCCAATCACCCATCGGGGTGCATGCCGCCACCCGCCTCGCGCCCGTAGGCCCGATGGCGTCTGCGCCCAAGACACGCCCAGAATCCCGCGACCACCAGCGAGCCGCCACGTCGCGCAGGGGATACCCCTTCAACTCTCGCAGCCTGGAGCATCTTCCCCCGGCAAATCCAAGAGGCCGAAGCCACCTCGCCCTCTCGTGGGGCTCCACTACGTCGAACACGTCGCCAGCGAACCGGATGCCACCGTGGCCGTGCTGAGCGCGGCAGGATGGCGCTTCTCGGAGCCCCAGCCGGAACTGGGCGGCGCCCGCATCGCCGAACGGGACGGCGTCATCGTCGCCGTGCGAGGCCCCATGAGTCCCGACGAGGCGCCAGTCACACGAGCATACACAAGAGTGGCCAACATCGACCAGGCTTGGACGGCCATCCTGGCAGCCGGCGCCGCCGAGATGCTGGGCCCCACACCCATTGAGGGCAGGGGCCGCATCGCCATCGCGGGCGTCGGCGGCCAACAGGTGGGACTCTGGGAACCCTGAGCCCAGGTTTGCCCGCCCGGACCGCCACATCAGGCAAAGGCCTCCAACCCCCGCCTCGGCCCCACGACCCTGGATGGCCATGAGTCGAGAGTCAGACCGTTGGAGTCTACGGCTCCAGCTTGATCGCTCAGGCGTGCGGCCTTCGCTGCTCGGGAAAGGTCTCCCACCGATATCGTACTTACAGAACGATATCGATGTCCAACCTTTCTGCCAGCTCCGGACTGCTCGGGGCTTGGC
>JBFJVP010000089.1:0-9121 GCA_041624075.1 Thermoplasmatota archaeon
ATAACGGCTCCATAGGCCGCCGCTCCAGCTCGACCAGGGGCGGGGCCTCGCCTTCGGGCGCCGGCAACTGCAGGTCACCCCCGATGCGTTCGAATTCGCCTTGCCACACATCGGTTTCAAGAACCATCGCTCTCGGGACTGTCTCGTCGGGGTGGACGCAGGCGGCAATGACCGTGTCACGCATGTCCGCCGAGTCCAGGCGGTAGCCGCGGCAATCATCCCGATCAAAACGCCCCGGGTCCCGAACGAACCGGTACTCGGTGTTTCCCTCCAAAAACGGCGCCTCAACGTCGCCGCTGGCCCACCACGTCATGAAGAGGAACAAGGCAATGCTGTAGCCCCCCATCAAGGGGCCTTCTGACGGGCCGGCGAAGTAGCGCGACCCCGACTGGGGGTCCGTGATGGCCGCCAGTGCCCCGTCAGCCCTGCGGAAGTCGATGTGGAGAGGCACCGGCTCGAATCTCAACTCGTCCCCTCCCCGCGCGCCTTCCTCCACGTGGGCCGTCATCATGTCGTAGTGGAAGCGCAGCATTGGCGTGGCGCTGCCCCAGGCGTCCAGCGCTGCCAGGGGGCCGGCGAAGGTCAGTGTTGCCTCACGCTCCCAGCCATCGTCACCGTCCAATACCACGCTCTCGCGAAAGGTCGTCTCGGAGGCAGCCGGTGCTGCGTCTGGAAAGGAGTCGCCGATGCATCCCGCAAAAAGTGGCAGCAGGAGCAGCACGGCCGTGAAGCTCTTCATGCGCCGAGAACCCGGCAGGGCGCATATGAATCAATTGGGGCGTTGGTTGACCTTCCGACAATCTGCTTCAGGGAATGCAGGACAAGGCCCACAATGCGACCTGCTTCCAACCACCGGCGGGCGGGGCGCCGCAGCCGGGCTGGCCATGCGGCGGCGGATCGCAGTACTCGTGGTCGGGGTCGCACTGGGGCGGACTGGCTTCGGCGCTCGTCGCGATTCCGCCGACAAGGAGGAATGCGGCCAGAACAATGGCTGCGGTTCGCACGCCAAGGGATTGGGGTGAGGAGGATGAGGCTTGCGAAGGTGCAACCGGCGCAATCAGGAGGGCGCGACGCGCGTGGCAACGGCAGGCAGGGTGTACGTGATGCCATCGGGGGACACGTTGGCTTCCACCAGAATGGGGGCTTCGCCCGCCGACATCGGGAACGAAATGCCCCAGGAACAGCCGGCGCTGGAACCGCTTTGCCGCGTTTCCACGCGACCGGTGGCCACCAGTTGGCCGTTGACGGCGCTGAGCACCGCAAACCGGGAATCGTCGGCGCCGTCGAAGCACGAGTCGATGACCGTCCACATCATGGCGAGCGGGGAGTCGGGTTGGCTGGTCCAATAGGGTCGGGTGTCCCACATCACCAGTTGCGGCCTCCACGGGATGGTGCCGTCGTACCGGTCGGCCATCACGCCGGCGGGCACCTGGGTTGCCGGGAGGCCTGCGAGGCCTTCGGTGGGCCAGTTGTGCTCTTCGACGAGCAGGGGCAGCAGGGGGTCGTTGTCGCGCACGAAGCCGTTGCCGCCGCCAACGATCACCTCCGTCAACCCGGTGCGCAACGTGCTGGTGACCGTGTGGAATGACGACTCACCGTTTCCGAGGGACACGACGTCCTGGGTGGACAAGCCGGCCAGGGGCGTGCCGTAGCCAAAGCCGGGGAACCCTGCGAACTGACTGGTTGCGTACAGGCCCTCCTTTCCCAGTGCGTAGGGCGCGTAGTTGAGCGAGGTGGCCGCTGCCGTGACGCGCGCCGACAGGGACGCCGCCCAGTCCTGCCCTTCGCTTGGCGGAACGGCAACGGGCGGGAGTCCAGGTGGTGTGAGGGCGGTGCCCCATGGTTGCCGGGGCAATTGCGCGGGCTCCAGGCCGGCGCCGGTGGGCGGTGGCAGCACCGGGCTGGCGCTTTGTCGCTCGTACCGGACGCCCCGGTCGCCGTACACCTGTTCGATCACGAGCGGCAGGTCGCTGCCGTCGACGCAGACGCGAATCGAACTCGGCTGCATGCTTTCGACGACACGGTACCATGTACACTGGGAGGCCGGGGCGCCGGGGTCAGGTTCCAGGTGCGCGGTTCCGGTGCGCAACGGGAACGCTTCGCCGGGTTCGGTGCCGCGCATGTTGACGCCAATCATCAGCGCAGCGTAGCGCCACGGCGAAGTGCTGGTTGGGTCGGTGGTCGGGAAGGCGCGGCTTTCGCGTGCCGAGTCGTAGGAACCCAGGTAGCGGCCGTTTGCCGATTCGAAGTAGAGGGTGACGGGGATTTCCTGGGTGCCAATGGGTTCGTCGTGTTCATTCCAGACCGTTCGAAGGGTTGGGAACGTGAAGGCGAGGCCCTCGACGTGTCGTCCCCATTCGTCCATGGCGCGACCGTACGAGACGCTCATTTCGAATGTGCGCGAGGCGCCCGCGGGTTCCCCTTGGTACAGTTCTGTCTCGGTCCAGGTCACGGTGCGCCCGGCGCTGGGCAAGTGGTAAGCGCCGGCCGGATGCAGCCCGGCGAGGGGAATGAGAAGGAGTAGTGCCAGAAGCAGGCCTTGGATACTGCGGCGATCCATGCCGCAACGCCCTGCTTCGCACACTTAACTGTACGCGGCGCGAAGAATGAAATTCCAGCGAACCGACGTTGCCCGGTTAGCTAGGTGGCTCTGGCTACTCTTCCTCATCCAGGTACAAATCCTGGGCTGCCACCACTTCAGCGGAGGTCTCGCAGGCGGCGTAATCCGCCAGGGGCTGTTCGTTGAGCAGCCAAAACTGGTCATGGAACGGAAGCGCCGACAGGAGCTTGCGGGCCTGGCGTTGCTCTCCAACAATGTAGAGTGCTGCCGCGAGGGCTTCGGCCGTGCTCAGCTTGAACGGCTTGGCGTAATTGACCGGATTGGCCGCCAACAGGAAGGGTAGGGCGCGGCTCTTGACGCTGCCCTGGAGCGCCGGGAAAGCCTCCTCTGCGTGGCGCCAGGAACAGTCGAGCGCTACCAAGCCGCTGCGGCGCATGGCGGGCAGATCCTCGCGGCTCAGCGCCTTCTTGGCAAACGGGTTGAGAACGACGCTTTGGCGCGGCACATGGCGGACGTCCTCCACGATGCGGCCGTAGCCCTTGCGAGCCACGCGCAGTGCCGTGTTCTTGGTTGGATCGTCGTCCGCCTGATAGTAGATAATGACGGGGATGGCACCAGCCAGTCCAGATGGGACGCCTCGCCCGCGCCCCCCTTGCCGGCTGTTCTTCTTGGCGCCGGGACCACGCGGCACACGGGGGCTCATCGGCCACCCCGCAGCATCACGCGTGCAAAGAACGGCGCCAGACGCGGCTGGGCCCACAGCAGGGGAAGCACCAAGCGGCTGGGGTAGTCGATGTCGCCCCGGGTTTCGATGACCTGGCGCGCACGGGGCGTGTTGAGCAAGCGCGCGAGTCGGTTGAAGTCCTGGTCCGTGAAGCGTACGTAGATCCGGCGTAGCAGGTTGCCCTTGCGCAATTCGCGGGCAATCGTCCGGCGAACGCGGCGCTCGTAAGGGCGCAGGGAGGCCGCATCCAGCCGATTGCTGCCGAGGGCATCGTTGGCGACTTCCGATAGGTGTTCGCTGCCAACCAATCCCATGTAGATGCCGCCGCCGCTGGTGGGTTTGGCCATGCCTGCCGCGTCGCCAACCAGCATCACGCGGTCAGCCACCAGGCGCTTGCGCAAGCCCAGGGGGATGCCGCCAATGATGAGATAGGATTCCTTTGCACCCGCGAGGTACTTGGCGCTCTGGGGGTCCTCGAACATCTGTTGGTAGTACTTCTTGGCCGCCGCCTCGGACAAGCCGGGTGCGACCGCCAGCCCGGAGCGGGTTCGGTCGCCGCCCACGGGAATGATCCAACTGAAGAAGCCCGGCGCCTGGCTGCTGCCAGCAAACATCGGAATCAGGTGCCGGCGATCGGGGTCGATCGTGCAGCCGGACAACTCTGCCTCGTACGCCGAGACCACCTCGTCCACGGGGGGGAAATCGAACCACCGCGCCACGCTGCTGCGAATGCCATCGGCCCCGACCAGCAGCTTGCACCGCACGTCGCGCCGCTGGCCATTGCATTGCAGCGTCACCGTGATCCCCTCGTCGTCGCGTTTTGCAGCAACGGCCTTGGTTGCCGTTTGCAACTCCACTCCGGCTGCAACGGCGGACTCGGCCATGCGCTGATCGAAGCGCGCCCGGTCCATGGCGTACGCGTGGGGCTTGCCTGCATCAAACTCCACCACGGTGCCATCGGGGGCGTACACGATGGCCCCGGAAAGGTCGTTCTGGTGCAGGTCGCCAATGGGAAACGGCGTATGGTCGAAGATGCGTGGTGTCACCAGGCCAGCACATTGAACGGGCTGCCCCACTTCCGGGTGCTCTTCCAATAGCAGGACCGACCAGCCGCGGTCGGCCAGCAAGCGGGCGGTGTTGCTGCCGACGGGGCCGGCGCCCACCACGATGACATCCCACGCTTTGGCCACGGCATCGCGGACGGGGCGGCCCTCTTCAAGCCTGCCCCCCGAGCCCCGGGACTCAGGCGGCGTCCTACGCGCGTCCTAGCAGTAGGGGCGGCAGCCACTTGGGGGGTCGGGGCCGATGTTGATCTGCGGCGGGTTCACCGGACCAATGCACAAGTCGGGGCAATCGGGGACGCCACCAATGCAGGTGGGGTAGCATTCGTCTTCAGCCGATGCCGGGGTCGAAAGAAGAAGGCAGGCGGCTAACAGGAGCAGGCTCGTGCGAACCATGCACCAGCAGGATGCTCTCTACCCTTGTAACCTTCGGCAGCCGGTGGCTCCTGCGCTCAAACTAGCAATGGGGCTTGCAGAGCTCAAGGATCTGCTCGACCACGTCCGGCGATGCGATTTCGAGGAGGAAGCAGTAGGGCTTGCAATCAGGAACGTCGATGAAGCAATGGGGTTCGCACTGGGCCTCCGCTGGCACGGCCGCCCCCAGCAGCAGGGCACACATCAAAACACAAGCAACAGATCTCATGGTAACCAGGCCAAGTGCATGCATCGACCAACGTTTGACTGTTTGGACGCCTCGTGCTCGCAGCCAGGGCTGTCCTGGCCGAGGGCTTTGCGGGTGGCACGACGAGGCGCGCCTGACACGTCGCTTATGAACAAGGCCGGTATCGAGCGCCCAATGGCAACCTCCACCGAGCAACTCGTCGCCACCGCTGCGACGGCGGCCATCCTGTTGCTGGTGATGTTCTACAACAACGCGCGGGCCCGCAACGCCCCCGCTGTTCCAGCCAACGAGCCCAGCACCGACCCGATTCTGTGCAAGTTCGTGCACCACGAGGGTCGGGTTGTTGGCGAAACCGTTGCCCTGGCCGGCGCCGACGTGGTTCTCAAGCAGGCTGGCGAGTTCAAGCTCGTTCCCCGCAATCAGATCGAGAGCGAAGGCGAGGATCTGGTGGTCAAGGGCTACGTCGATTGGAACGCCGCGCGCACGGCCGGCTCTTCTTGGCTTGCCTCCCGGCGCAAGGAAGCAGACCCCGAAGTCACGGGGCAGTTGACGCGCAGCGAGGATGTCGTTGCCCCCGCGCTGTCCGCCATGCGCGCCAGGCATGGCTCTGACGAGGAAGAATGAGCCACAAGATGGTCATCGTCACCCGCCAGGACCTCAAACTTTCAAAGGGCAAGCTGGCCGCGCAGGTCGCCCATGCGGCCGTGGACTGCGCGCTCAAGGCCATGCGTTACGATCGTGAGGCCTTTGACGATTGGAAGATGCTGGGCCAAAAGAAGACGGTCCTGAAGGTCGCCAACGAGAAGGAGTTCTATCCCCTCAAGGAGGCTGCCGAGCGTGCGGGTCTTTCGACGGCCATCATCAAGGACGCTGGGCACACGGAGATTGCTCCTGGCACGGTCACGGTGCTTGGAATCGGGCCCGGCCCGGAGCTGATGGTGGACAAGGTAACCGGGCACCTGTCTCTGTTGTAGCGGCCCCTAGCAATGGGGAATGCACAGGTCTTCGAGGATGCGCCATGCGTCCTGCCCTAGCGCGCCGACGATGAGGCATTCAGTTTCGCACTCGGCCAAAGGCGGTATGGCATCGCAGTTGGGTCGGCAGGGGCTGGCCTCGGACGGCACCGCTGGAGCGATGACGGCGATGGCGACGGCTAAAGCGAGGATTGCATGGAATCGCATCACATCGGTAATTGGGTCTACAAGAAAATAGTTTTCTTGGATGGGCATTCGTTGCAAGGGGTGCCCTGTGTTTGCAGCGTGCATGGGCCTTGATCCGGATCGCGCTGTGCGGTCCCGCTGCGGGTCGCCCGGCCGATGCCTGCGCCATCGCGTCTGCCATGCACGCGCCGGTGCGTTGGCTCAACAATGAGGCCTGCAAGCGTCCAGGACGATGCCGATGGCCTCGTCGGCGGCCTCTACGGCGAAGCACATGGGGTAGCAGGGGGTGACGATGTCGGCGACGCAGAAGGGGTGGCACGCGGCCTCGGCTGGAGCCGCAGCCGTTGCTCCGAGCACAAGCATGCCGATGATGAGGAAAACCAAACGCATGGTAACACCGCTACGTTCCAACGCGCCAGGCTTCATAAGGATTGGAGAGCGTTTTTTGGCTTGTCCTTGTCAGACCGGCTAAGCGCCCAAGCGTCGGGGTGTGGGGTTCTGTGTCCCGGCGACCGGGGCGGCCAAGCTCGGCGCGGCAGACGGCCAGCAGGGCAATTCAGAGCATGCCGTCCGAGGTCGTGTTCTTTCGACTGATTGAGGTCGTTAGCAATGGGGTCGGCACAGTCCGAAGAAGACTTCGATGGCGTTGTCGCCCGTTCTCACGACATCACAAGCCGGGTGGCACGGGTCGGCCACGTTGGCGATGCAATGAGGTCGGCAGGAGGCTTCAGCTGGAGCGCTGGCCGCGCCGACTAGGACCAGCATTGCAATGACGATCAAAACGAGGCGCATTGGTTTCACCAGCAAAGATAACTGATCCCTGCCTGAAATAATCAAGTTTAGGCTAAAATGAAGTGGTGGGGCACGCCCGCTTCCTCTAAAGAACCGAGAAATCGTGTTTTACAATGGCGCCTCGTGGGGTGGTCGCGCCCGCAGCGCTCGTCGTGCCTGCCGGAAGGGATTTATCGACCCCAACCCGATGTTGGCCGTCTTTGGTGGTGTGTGAATGATGCGACTTCCTGTGCTCTTGCTATGTTTTGCCCTGTTGGTGGCCCCTCTCTCGGTGAGTGGATCGATGGCCCCGGAACCAACCACGATGGGTGAAGCATTGGTGGGATTCACGCCCGGCCACATGCCCCACGTCAAGGTTGGCGCCGCCCTGGTCGGCCATGAAGTGCTCGGCGCGTCCCCAAAGGGCAACTTCCTGACCGTCGCTGCCCACGACCTGGTCCCCCTACGCCAAGCGCTTCGAGCGATGGAAGGCGTCGCGTACGTGGAGGACAACGGCCTCATGTACGCCAACGTCGTTCCCAACGACTCCCGTTACGACGATCAGTGGGGTCCGGCGCCCATGGGCTTCGAAACCGCGTGGGATGACGCCGGTTACGGAGACTCCGACATCATCGTCTCGGTGATCGACACCGGAATCCGCCGCACTCACGAGGACTTCGAAGCCAGCCGCGTCATGGCCGGGTACGACTACGCCCGGGGCGACGGCGACCCCAACGACGAGTGCGGCCACGGTACCCACGTGGCTGGAACCGTCGGCGCTACCACCGACAACGGCGTCGGCGTCGCCGGCATGAGCCAGGCCCGCATCCTTCCCATGAAGGTGCTGGTGCCGGGCTTGCAGAGCTGCAGCGGCGGGTACGACGACATTGCCAACGCCATCTACGATTCCACCGACCAAGGCGCTTCCGTCATCAGCATGAGCATCGGCGGCGGCAGCAGCAACACCATGCTCAATGCCGTGCGGTACGCAGATGACAGGGGAGTCTTGCTGGTGGCAGCCTCTGGCAATGGCGGGGGCAGCAACGGCGTCGACTACCCTGCACGCTACGCCGAAGTCATTGCAGTCGGATCCCTTGACAGTAACTTGGCTATCTCGTCCTTTTCCGACCGTGGCCCAGAAGTGGAAGTCACGGCCCCCGGCCGGGGCATTTGGTCCACAGACAGCGACAGCAACTCCGACTACGCCTCTCTGTCCGGCACAAGCATGGCCACGCCCCACGTGTCTGGCGCCATCGCGCTAGCCCTGTCCTGTGCGCCGGACACGACCGCTGATGAGATGCGGACCGCGCTGGGCGCCAGCGCCCAGGATCTGGGCTCGCCGGGCCGGGATAGCACGTACGGACATGGACTGGCACGCGTCGATCTGCTCATCGAGCAACTCGGAGGCTGCGGCGGCAACCGCCGACCGACGGCTGCCTTCACCGTCAGCGTTGACGAACTCACGGTGACCCTCGACGGCACCGGCAGCAGCGACCCCGAGGGCCAGCCCCTCACCTACTCCTGGGACCTGGGCGATGGCAGCACCGCCACCGGCGCCACCACCACGCACACCTACGCAGGCACCGGCACGTACACCATCACCCTGACTGTGAGCGACGGAGACCGGACTGACGACGAGTCCACGGCCGTCTCCGTCAGCGACGGTTCGGCACCCGTGGATCCTGATCCGTCCACGCCTAACCTGGAGAATGGTCAATCTCAGACGGTGAGTGTCTCAAGCGGCGGGGAATCGCATTTCAAGATCTATGTGCCCCCAAGCGCCACGACCTTGACCGTGGAGATCGACGGACCATCGTGCGGCTTGCTGGGTTGCAGCTTCGACGCCGACCTCTTCACACGCCTGGGCCAACGCGCCACGGGCAGCCAATACGACTGCGTATCCGAGAGCCCCAACAGTGACGAATCGTGCACCCACAACGGCCCCTCGGCCGGCTGGTGGTACGTCCGCGTGTACGGCTACTCGGGCAGCGGTTCCGTTGCCCTGACGGCCACGCACGACGGTGATTCCGGCCCGGTCAACAACGCGCCGACGGCCAGCTTCACCTACTCGTGCACAGAGCTGTCCTGTTCCTTCGACGGCACCGGCAGCAGCGACCCCGACGGCGATGCGCTCACCTACTCGTGGAACTTTGGCGACGGCAGCACCGGGTCGGGTGCCACGCCCAGCCACGACTACGCAGCCTCCGGCACCTACACGGTCAC
>JBFJVP010000090.1:0-9045 GCA_041624075.1 Thermoplasmatota archaeon
GCCCCGGGCCAAGCTACGTCATCAAGACCGGCACCGAGCTCCAGCGCGGAACCCTCTTTGCGACCACGGACGAACCGGTGCGCTGGACCAACGGCGAAGCGACCACGCTCGCCTACCACGTGCAAGTGACCAACGTGGGCGACAAGCTACTCGATGCCGGCGTGGAGGTCAGCGGCACGGACCCTTCATGGACCGTCGCCCACTCGGAACGCGTACGGGTGGCAGCCCAGGAGACCATCAACGTCACGATCCTGGTGTCCATTCCGTTCGTCCACCAGCACGGCAAACTTGCACTCTTTACAGCAACGTTCGACGACGGGCGGCAAAACATGGCCTCGACCGAGCTGGGCATCTACTGGCCCCGCATCCCCCAGCCAGCAGGCCACCACGACACGGTGTGGTTCCACGGCGCCAGCGTCGAAGCACCTGACCCGCCGTTTGACACGGCCTTCCCCAACATCGTGGGGTGGTTCAACCCGGCAGAGCCCTCCATCGACGAAGCCGACGAAGGCGCGATGATTCCAGCAGACTACGCGGGACCCCCCGGTGTGGGCGGTGGCCAGGAAGGCCTTGCCCGCTGGATTCTCCGCATGTCTCCCGAACTGCGCATGGGTCTCGACTTTGACCTGATGCGCGCCAACACGTTCACCACATCGATCGACATTCCGATCCCGGCGCTGGACCCACGCCTCGAAGTTGGGCTCTACTACGTCGAGGCCGTTTCCACGGAGCGCTTTGGCAACCAAGGCACTGCCTTCCGATACTACCCCATCGGCAACGGGACCGCCAAGGCCTCGGGCGTCGTCAGTGGCACGACCGACTTCGTGGCAACGTTCCCCATCATGGAGGAATACGACGAGATTCCATACAAGGCCGACAGCAACTTGGCCCTGTTTGTGGAATTGAGGGGCATGCTGGCCGGCGTCCCCGCGATTCAGCCGGACCCGACCACGTACAAGCTGAACCCCAAGGCCACCACGTTGCAAATGCCCCTGTTTGAGTACCACGACCCCGTGGACCTGTCTTTCGTCACTTCGCGCAGCATCGAATTGAAGGCCGGACCCGAAGGACAGGAACGCCCCGTGAACCCGGGCCGGAGCGTCGTGTACCGCTTCGATTTGTCGTACAAAGGTGACTTCGCCGACTCCTTCGAGTTGAGTCTTACGGGAGCCAATTCCAACTGGGCCCACATCATCGGCGACCGCATCATCAAGATGCAGCCCGGCGAAAGCCGCAAGCTGGCCATCGAGGTGGCTGCGCCATCCAAGGCCTTTGCCGGCGACATCGCCGACGTGACCCTGACGGCCACGAGCCAGGCCAACGCAGCGGTGCAGGGCGGCATCCGTACGCTCACCATGGTGGTTACCGACCAGGACATTCCCGACGAGTCGGGTGATGCACGGCTGCTTGGCGATGAACTGACCGACGACGTGGAATCGCCCGGGTTGGGCCTCATGGCGTTGCTGTGTGCATTCGCCGTTGTAGCCAGCCGTCGCCTTCGCCATTAGGTAGCACAACTGTTGCGCGACGCTTCAGGCACGACGCCACCACAACTTCTAAGCGTCGACCCCATGCCTGGGTGATGATGCGATGGACCGTGGCAGCGCTCGCGCTGTTGTTAATGCCCCTTGGCGTAGCCGGCCAACAGGCTCCAGTACAACTGATGGAGGATCCCGCCGGCGATGTCCAGATCCTGGGCCCCGACGGAACCCCCACAACGGCTGACCCGACCGGGCAGGCGGCGCTGGACATCCTGGATGCAGGCATCTTCGCGGAAACGCCGGAGATCCTCACTTTTTACCTGACCGTCAAGGACCTCAACGCCGCCTCGACCACGCCCACGCTGGGTGGCATCACCTACACCTTCGACTTCCTGTTTGGCACCAAGGGCTACCGCGCCTTGGTCTACATGCCCACGGGCCAGCCCTGGGAACCGGTTTTCCAGGCCGACGAGCCCCGCGCTTTCCTGATGGAAGGGACCCCGTCGTCAGGGTACCGTTTCAGGGAGTCCGTGGAGGCCAGGACCGAGGCCAGCACCAATCAGGTCATCGTGGACGTGCCGCGCGCGCTGCTGGTGGATCACGACCAAGCACCCCTGGCGCGGGGACGGGCCATCACCGACCTGGCAGTGGTTAGCAAGACGGGACCAAACATGGAATTCCGCGTGCCCGACCCGCAAGGGGGGCCCGGTTCGCGCGCCAATCCCCCGCGCTTGGCGGATGTCGCCCCGGGCGATGGCACAGGGCCATCCTACACGCTGCTCACGGGCAACGAGGTGCAGCGCGGCGACATCTTTAGCGACGTTGTCGACCCGGTGCGGTGGACCAACGGCGAGGCCACCACCTTGTCCTACTCGGTGCGGCTAAGCAACAGGGGCGACGCGGCCGAAGTGGTTGCCGTTCGCCTGGAGGGCGCCGACCCAAGCTGGGAGTTGGCTCACTCGGAGGTCATCAAGCTGGGTGCCGGCGAGTCGCGAAACGTCACGGTGCTGGTCTCGATTCCCTTCGTGCACCAGCACGGCAAGCTCCACTCCTTTGATGCCATTTTTGAAACCAAGAATGGCGACATGGCGACGGCCCGTCTGGGGGTCTACTGGCCCCGGATTCCACAGCCGGCGGGCCACCATGACACGGTATGGTTCCACGGTGCGGCCTTGGACTCGCCGGGTGCACCGTTTGATGTCCTGTTTGCCGGAAACCGTGGCTGGTTCAATGCAGCTGACGCCGCCATTGACGAACTGGACGCGGGCGACCCCATCACGGCGGATGTCTCAATTCCGCCCGCGATGCTTGCCGCCTTTGGCGGGCAGACGGAGGGATTTGCGTGGTGGAGCCTGCCGCTTGAGCCAGAGTTGCGCATCGGCCTCGACTTTGACATGTCCAGGTTGGGCAGCTTCAGCACCGCCATCAACCTCCCAGGCCCGGTCAATGATCCTTCCGTGCACGTCCAGTTGGTATTGGAGGAGCGTGAGGCTCGCCGCGGCTTTTTCCTGGGCGGCGACGATCGCGTGGAGCGTACCCTTTTGGCGTACGGAAACGCCTCGTACCCGGGCCTTCAGTCCGGGCGCTTGGATGTCAGCATGGACCTGACGCCCACGCCGGACGCAGACCTTGTTCCCCATACGGCGATGCGGGAGGTGGAGCGCAACTTGGCCGTGCAGGTCTACATGGCCGGCAGCGCGATGGCTGCGGCGGGATTCTTCGACAACGAGGCCATCCAGTACACGCTTGATCCGACTGCGTCAACCATGGCGCTGCCCTTGTTTGAATACCACGAGAAGGTCGACTTGGCGTTTGCTACCGATCGGAGCATCGAACTGATCGTCGGCGACAAGGGCCAAGAGCGTGATGTCAACCCGGGCCGCACCGTCGTCTACTCCTTCACGCTGGATTACAAGGGATCGGCGCCCGATTCCTTTGACTTGGCCGTCAGCGGCACGAACGCCGACTGGGCCACGATCTTGGGCGATGCCACGATCCGGTTGGAGCCTGGCAAGCCCCGCACGTTGGCCCTCGCGGTGGCGGCTCCAGACAAGGCGTTTGCTGGCGACACAGCAGACATCACCCTGACTGCTACCAGCAGCAGCAATTCAGCCGTTCAGGGGGGTATTCGCACCCTGACGCGGGTTGTGACGGATCGTGACATCCCGGATGAGCGGGACGACGCACTGGTGCTCAGTGGGGAGTTGACGAAAGGAAAAGAATCGCCAGGCATCGGTGTTTTGCCCTTGCTGGGGGCCTTGTTGGTGGCCGGGTGGCGCGCCGGGCGAACCTCGCAGAATCGACGCAACTGAGCCCGTTCACCTACAGCGAGTAGTTGTTGCCGACGCAGTGTCCGTCCAGGGGCGTGTTCTGGTCTTCGATGGTGCACAGCGTTGGCTCCACGGCGTCGGGGATCAGGTCGCCATCGGCGTCCAGGCCGTTCACGATGGGAGTCACCAGCCCGAGGACGATGCCGGTGACGAAGTCGATCTCGGCGAGTACGAGGGCGATGACGGCTTCGGCAAGGCCCTCGGCCGTTGCGATCCAAGGTTCGGCGATGGCTTGTGCTTGTGCGACCAAGGCCGTGGCGGTCGCTTCTGCTTCGCCCACGACCGCGAGCACGGAGGCTTGGCTGGGGCCGTTGTAGTCGCTCGCGGTGGCGCAGCGGCCGGTTAGGCGGGCGTCGCCGGCATCCAGGGTGTTTCGAATGAGTTGGCGGCCGCAGAGGCTGGCTTCGGCTGCGTCGGGGATCTTGTCGCCGTCGGCGTCCACCATTGCCAGGACGCCGTTGATGGTATTGGGCAGGTTGGCGATGGCTTGTAGGATGATCGGGAGTAGAAGCTGTACCAGATCGTTCCCGAGCTCAATGATCCGGTCGAAGAGTTCTTGGAAGTCGATGCCAAGGCACCAGTCGATTTGCCGGACGCAGTCGCGTACCTCGTAGAAGGCGTCAAGGATGTTGCGGACGACTGGGCAGTCGAGCGTGCAGGGGATGTAGCAGTCGACGTCTAGGCAGTGGGTGGTGCAGATGAGGTCGTTGGGCGTGGCGCAGGCGAATTCTACGCTGACTGAGATGGTTTCGGCTTGCGTGGCGGGTACGCCTGCGAGTGCGGTGGCCAGCAGCATGGCGGCCCAGGCAGTGGATCGTAGGGTTTTGGCAGTGGATGGATTCGACATGGAATGGCTCCACGGAGCCTAATTATCTAATGCTCATGAATGATACGTCACCTAATTATCTAGAAAGATTAGTTTTTGCTATCGGAGTAGCCACCAAGCGAACCGGCGCCACCCCATGGCACCCGGCCAAGACACGCCAGGCCAACACCCCTATCACGAACCTGTGTCTCCCCGGCGCCGTGGCGCTCCAGGTCTACAACGTGCGCACCCGCCAAAAGCAGGACTTCCAGCCCTTGCACGAAGGCAAGATCGGCTTCTACCTGTGCGGACTAACCGTCTACGACCACGCCCACCTGGGCCACGGCCGCACCGCCGTCAGCTTCGAGGTCATCCGCCGCTGGCTGGAACGCGGTTTCGACGTGCGCTTCATCCAGAACGTCACCGACGTCGAGGACAAGATCATCAACCGTGCGGCCGAACTGGGCGTCAGCCCCCGCGAGCACTCCTCCAAGTGGGACAAGAAATGCGAACAGGTAATGGCCCGACTCGGCGTGCGCCCACCAGACGAGGCCCCCCACGTCACCGACTCGATCGCCGACATCATCACCTTCATCGAAGGCATCCTCGCCAACGGCTTCGCCTACGCCACACCCCAAGGCAACGTGTACTTCGACGTGCCGGGCTACGACGACCACGCCACCCAGGCCTTCCCCGAGTGCGCCTACGGCAGCCTCAGCAACCGGGATTACCGGCAGATGGCCGCCGGCACCCGCAAGAACGTGGAGTCCGACAAGCACCACCCCGCCGACTTTGCGTTGTGGAAAGCCGCCTCCGAAGGCGAACACCCCGATGCCAACTGGGACTCACCATGGGGCCCAGGTCGCCCAGGTTGGCACATCGAGTGCAGCCTCATGAGTACGCGCGCATTGGGCGAGCAAATCGACATTCACGGCGGCGGGCAGGACCTGATCTTCCCCCACCACGAAAACGAAATCGCGCAGAGCCAGGCCAAGACCGGTCTCGCACCCTTTGTCAACGTCTGGATGCACACGGGTTTTCTGAACGTTGATGGGGAGAAGATGAGCAAGAGCCTCGGCAACTTCATCGTCCTGGAAGAACTGCTGGACGACCTGGAGGCGTCCGGCGTGGGCCCGGACGCGCTCCGGTTCTACTTCGTCCAAACCCACTACCGCTCCAAGATCGACTTCAGCCGCAAGGGCCTGGAAGAGGCCACGCGGGCCGTGGAGCGCCTGCAACGAACACGTCGCCTGCTGCATGAAACCGCCAGCATTGGCCGCATCGGATGCGCCGATGTCGACCCGGATCTGATGGCCGCAGCCAAGAAGCTCCGCCACGACTTCGCCGCCGCCATGGATGACGACTTCCACACCCCCGGCGCCGCTGCCGCGCTGTTCACGTTCGTGCGCGCCGCCAACCAAGCACTGGACACGGATCTGCTTGGAAGCGAAGCGGCACGCCAAGCTCTCGTGGCCTTTGAGGAGGCCGGAGAAGTGCTGACCCTGTTTGATGGACCGGTTGGCACAGCATCGACAGGGGAAGTTCCGGCCGAACTGGTCGCCTTGGCATCCAGCCTGGGTGTTGCGGTCAACGGGGACGGCGAGAGCCAGGCCGTCCAAGCCATCCTTGACCTGCGGCAGCAAGCGCGGGAGCAGAAGAACTGGGGCAAGGCTGACGAAATCCGCGATGCCCTGCAAGCAGCGGGGTACGTCCTGGAGGATAAGGGCGGCCAAACCCGTTGGAGTCGGGCTTGAGCGGCGGGGCCAAGCGCTCGGGCGAGGGCACCTACGACCGGCGCTTCGAACGCATCGCCCACTGGCTTCTCGACCGGGGTGTGCGACCCAACCACTTCACGTTCGCCCAGATTCCAGTCTTCGCTGGCATGATCTGGGCTGCCGCCAACACGCAGACCTGGTGGTTCTTCGCGTTGAGTTGGTTCGTGATCCTGCTGGACGGCGGCGACGGCATCCTTGCCCGCGTGGGCAACTTGCAAAGCCGCACCGGTGCCATCCTTGACGCCAGCTTCGACACCTTCGGCATCGCGGTGGTGCTCGGTGGCGCCGCACAGTTCTTCCCCGAAGCCGCCGCCCTGTTCTGGACTTTGTTTGTCCTCAACGGCATCCTGTTTCTGCAAAACGCGTTGTTGGCCAACAAGGTGGTCAGCTACGTTCGGGGCCCGATCCTGGTGGGCATTGCGTGGCCAGATGCGATGTTTGGCAGCCTGGTTCTGGTCTACGTGATCGTTGTGTGGCTGCTGGTGGCCAAGACCCCCGAGTGCATTCGCCAACTGGCTGCTCGCAGCCGGACCCACCGGCCAGTCTAGGCATCCGGTTCCTGAGCCGGTAGCCACCACAGCCACGACTTGTGCTGCACACTCATTTGGCCCTCGATGCGGCCCCGGCGACGCAGTCGGCTCAAGAACCGCACCGTGGAGTCCGGACACTGGACTCCCTGGGCGAGGGCCATGGCGTCGATTTCCCGCGTAGTCCACTGGCGGCCATTGCCCAGCAGGCCGACAATGAAGGCCTCAGCCTCCTCCTTGCCGAGTGCCCGCACTGCGTCCCGGGCTTGGTCGCTGGCGTCATCTCCGCGTTGGTGAGCATCCAGGGCCCGCGCCAGCGCCTCCACCGCTAGTCGGCTCAGGTAGCGCACCTTCTGTGGCAGATCCGGCAGCCGGGTTTCGACGCAGGACGGCCCCAACTCCCTGGCCTCGGCGACCGTTAATCCCTCGACGCAGTCGCAGAGTACGCTGGCGGTCGCCAATTGGTAGGCGCTGCCCATGGATTCGAATCCGGCGGCCAGGATTCGGTCGCCCTCGATGCGCAGGTGCAGTGTCACCACGTCGCCACAAGCCGGGTTGCCCACGGCGCCGACGGCCGTGGCATCTGCTAGGGGGCCGAGGTGCGGGGGGTCACGGAGGCGTTGCTCCAGTAGCGACACGCGCCGCCAGTTGGTTGCGTAAGGATAAGGGTGGCGAGCTTGGCAATCAGGTGTCCCAGCCGGCTCCTCCAACTCCGTCGAACCACATGGCGCCGTCGACGCGCGTACCGATCAGGGCGGGCCCCGGGGCGTAGCTGTCGGCACCGCCGCGGTCCGCAAGTACTCCAACGCCAACGGTTGCGTAACCCTGCGCCCAGCGTTCGGCGCTGTACGTGTCATTGCCTTTCTCATCGATCAGGGCAGCCACGCCCGGCCCCACGACTGGAATGCTGAGCGTGTACGCGGCACCCTGACCCGTGGGGAAGAACGGCAGCCCCAGGTCGTACGGCGACTCCGGCAGGGTCTCAACGAACGGCAGGAAGATGTTGATCATGGCACGTGCAAAATCGCCAGCGATAACGCAGAACGTGGGGGTGATGAAGATCCCGAGTGCGATGCTGCACATGCCTTCGGTCAAGTTGACGCTGATGAGCAGGAACGTTCGCGGCAGGGCAGCGAAGATCTCGTACAGCCCCGTGGCGGTCCCATACTGGTCATCGGTGGACGGAGAAATGGACGTGCCCAACTCGTAGGTGTCGTTGCCCGCACGGTCCAGCAGGAAGGCGGCCGCGAGGTCACTGGCTGCTGCCTGGCAGGGTTGCCGAACCAAGGCGCCGCAAACGTAGTGGTCGTCTCCGCCGGCTTCGTAGAGAATGGTGGCGCCCGTGAATTCCGCGCTTGCCTGGACCGGGCCCACATAGTTTTCGATGCTCGGGCCACTGAGTGGAGGGATGATGTCACGCAGCGGCTCTGGAATCGACTCGTCCAGACCGGGCACGATGCGGGGCAGCGAATACGATTCGTAGACATCATCGCCGTCGCCCAGGCTGGCCAGGATGCTGAAGCCACCAATGCCGGCATAGGCGACACCGTCGACACGATCCTGGTGGAACCGGTCATTGCCACCCTCGTCGATCAAGAGGCCGACGCCGCCAAAGCCCGAGCCCTTGGTCGAGACGGCCCGCGTCCCATCAGGGCTCTCGTACTCATCGTCGCCGCTGCCGGCATCGTAGAGGATACCGATGCCCGCCACGCCATGGCCCTGCCCGGACGTATTCAGGCTGTAGTAGTCGGCCCCGCCGCCGTCGTAGAGCAAGCCGAGCGCTGCAATTCCCGAGCCCTGCGCGACGGAGTTGGCGACGTAGGTGTCATTGCCCCTGACATCGATGGCCACGCCGACGCCGCCGACCGTGAATGGGGAGCCGGCGGCAATGCTCCCTGTGTAGGTGTCGTCCCCGGTGCAGTCAATCAGCAAGACGAAGGCACCGTCGTGGTGGCTGTCGCCGTAGCCGCCCACGCGAAGGTAGGGAAGATCCAGGTCCGCCGTGCACAGCGTTTCGAAGGTCGGGTGCAGGTCCTGCAAGGCCATGGTCATGGTAAGCCCCGCGCTGGCCAGCCCACTGCGGTCGATGGGGGCCAAACCGTCCATGATGGCCCGGGCCGCCTCGCC